>JAUXNU010000092.1 GCA_030682655.1 Actinomycetota bacterium
ATGACCTGGCATTACCAGGCTTCCTGGCCCATCAGGACCGGTTCATCCGCGAGCACCCCGGTCACGAGATCTACACGTGCAACGTGCTCGCCTTGACGCCACAGGGTGTCAAGACCCCGTTCCACACGGACGAGCTGCACACCCGCGAAGGCTCGTTCGCGCTGGAGACGATGCTTGACGGGAACCAGATGCTCTCGCAAGGCACGATCTTCAGCCGCGGCATCTTCACCGAACTCGATGGCTTCCGAGAGGACCTGCGCTACAACGAGGACTACGACTTCTGGCTCAGAGCCTTGGCTCAAGGTGCAAGTCACCGTCATAACCCCGAGTTTCTCACCGTCTACACCATTGCCCAGGGCACCAAGACCGGAGACCGAGGAGCGCTCATCAAGGACGTTCGGCGCGTATTCGAGGACCTGGTGGAGTCAGGTACGCTCACCGCAGGGCAGCAGAGGCGCGCGCGCAGGCGTCTGAGGGGACTCGGGACGGTGGAACGCTAGCCCGCGGGTGCGCGCCGGGCCGCGTCCCCGCACACTACCTCGTCATAGATGGCCTCAATGCGTCGGGCGTATGCATCAGCCCGGAACAACTCACCGAAGCGAGTGCGGCCGCGCTGTCCCATCTGGTGGCACAACACCTCATCGGCGCAGAGCGACTCCAGTGCCATCGCAAGCCCGTCGACATCGCGCTCATCCACCAGAAGACCGGTCTCACCGTCGACAATCGCGTCGGGTATGCCCGCGTGTCGCGTGCCAACGACAGGAAGACCTGCAGCCATAGCGTCGAGGATGATCGTCGGCAGACCCTCCTTGTCGCCGTCTTCGGCCGTGACGCTCGGAACGACAACGATATCCACTCGGCCGAGATGCCTGCGAAGCTCCTCGTAGTCCATGCTGCCCAGGAATCTGATTCGATTGCCCGCTAGCTCCCCGGCTCGAACTCGCAACTCAGCTTCCAGCGGCCCTTCACCGACGATCTCGAGATCCACGTCGTTGCGGAGATCTGAGACTCTGCGTGCGGCCTCGATGAGGTACTCCATGCCCTTCTTCTCCAAGAACCGCGCGGCAGCAAGCACGACGACACCGTCGTGCTCCGTGTGAACGACGTCGTTTGCGGGCACTCCCTGCGGTGCAACGCGGATCTTCTCCTCGGGACAGCCGAGCGCGATCAGGTCGTTCCGCATATCCGTCGTCAGAGCAACCACGCGATCGACCACAGCGAACGACGATTTCACCCGTGCCCGTGCAAGGGGGCTTCTTGGGTAGGCAGTCACATCGACGCCGTAGGCGCTCACGACAAGCGGCACGCCAAGCTGGCTCGCAGCCAGCGATACGTCCTCCACGTCAGTGAGGAAGTGCGCGTGGACGACCGCCGGATCGAGAGATTGCAGCAGTTGGGCGACACGTTCCGTCGGCCATGCGACCGCACGCCGATTGTACGCCTGGCGACGGCGCTGCTCCGCGGTCGGAAAGGCCCATGTGGCGAGCTTGAGCGCTCTGATCCCGAGGAGCCCAGCGCGGCCGGACGCGGGTGCCGCCTGGGCTGCCGGCAGACGCATGCGTCCAGCCTCAGCGATCGTCTGACACACGGCGACCGGGTCGTAGCGTTCCTGTGACCGAATCAGCGTGTAGATGAAGGTCTCGGTCGTCTCGAACAGCGATCGTCGGTAGTGCACGACCCGCCTTCCCCTTGTATCGCGTCCGACCGTCACCCTGTTCCTCCAAGTTCCGTCGCCGCACTCGATATGTCGAATGCACGAACCGCACGAAAGCAACAGTGTATACTCTTGCGAATCCATTCAGCGCCGATGCCCGGTTGGACACGCCACGTTCGTACCCAGGGAGGGCTCGTCTGTGCTCTCGCTTCGACCACATGCATGCCCCATCTGTGGGTACCGCGGGCGGTTCCGGTCGCTGGAAGTGCAAACAGGCTCTCGCAGATGGGCTGAGTGTCCCCGATGCGGATCCTACGAACGACACCGCCTGCAGAAGCTTGTCATGGACACCCTGAGCGCCGAGTTCGATTTCAAGGCGATGCGCTTGTTGCACGTTGCACCTGAACCCGCGCTCGGCCTCCTCTTCAAGACCTGGTTTCGCGCGTACGAAACGGCCGATATCGAGACAGAGAAGGTCGACCACAAGGTGGACTTGCGCTCGCTTCCTTTCGCCGACCGTACCTACGACGTCGTCTACGCCTCGCATGTCCTCGAGCACATCGATGATGACGAAGCGGCCTTGCTTGAGATCCGACGCGTGCTCGCTCCAGGTGGTTTCGCGGTTCTCCCGGTACCGATAGTCGTTGAAGAGACTATTGAGTATCCGGAGCCCAACCCGCTCGAGCACTATCACGTGCGTGCGCCTGGACCTGACTACTACGAACGCTACCAGCCCGTATTCGACAGAGTCCGTCTCTTCCGATCGGGCGACTTCGACGCTCGATACCAGGTCTACGTGCACGAAGACCGGACCAAGTGGCCCGAGGAAAGCGCCCCGCTACGCCTCCCGATGGACGGCGAGAAGCATGAAGACGTTGTCGCGGTTGGAATCGTAGACAGAACGCGGGAGTCCTGACCACGTTCACATCATGCAGCTCGGAGCGCTACGCCGGGTCCGCTTGCCTGCGGCGCACCACCTGCCGCGCCAGGCTGGCGATTTCCTGCACATCGTTGCGCCAACCGAAGTATGCGACACACAGAGCTGCGAGCATGGCTGTGGAAAGGCCGATGGCCGCCAACACAAGATCAGGCAAGAAGCCCAGCGACAGCCTGCATGCGAGTGCGACAACCGCACTCACTAGCCCGAGCACCGCGCCAGGCGCAAGCTCAAGCAGGTATGTCGAGAATGGAGTGCGGATCATCTTGAGAGCACTTGCCTGTATGAAGGGAGCGAGACCCAGGGCTGTGATGACGACGGCGACCGCGACACCCGTGACCCCCCACCGCGCTGCAAACAAGACGGACACGAGCAACAGTCCGAACGCGGTCATACTCCACCGCAGCTCAATGTCTGGCCGTCCCCGACTTCGCATCACCACGCCCACGATGGTGCCGACCGATCGCTGTGCTCCAGCAAGACACAGAATCTGGAACGGCACGACTGCTGCTGCCCACTTCGGACCATACAGACCTACTATCAGCTGATGGCCGAGGACCGCAGCTGCGGCCAGCGGTGCCCACGTGAGGATCGCAAGCCAGCGGCTGGTACGCAGATATGCCCGAGCCATGCGCTCGATGTCGTTTTGGACAGACGAGAACGCCGGGAAGATAGCGGCCGAGAGCGTCTGTGAGACCTTGCGAAACGGGAACATGACCAGGTTGTAGGCCAGAGTGTACGCACCGAGAACTCCCGCGCCGAACTGTCGGCCGACAACCAGGTAGTCGGTATTGGTATACCCATAGTTGAACAGTCCTGAGCCCGTGACGCTCGCTCCGAACTTGGCCAGACTACGACACTCGTCCCATCGGAACTCAAGCCGAGGAGTCCAGTCAGCGTGGCGCCAGATGAGCACGGACGGCAGTGTGCCCGCGACCATTCCCGGTACCACGAGACTCCACACGCCCGCGCCGGCGAACGCCATGCCAACGGACATCACGCTTCCAAGTACCGTTCCAGCCAACTGGAAGGCAGCAAGCGCTCGGAACTGCATCCTGCGATTGAGTAGCGCCGAGTGGATGGCCGGCACAGAAGCAAGCAGGAAGCTCAAGGAGAGAACCAGCACGATCTGCTTCAGCCTGGGCTCATGAAAGTAGGCCGCCAGAGGCAGAGACGAGGCAGCGACAAAGAGCGCACTCACCAAACCGATAGCCATGTTGAGCCAGAAGATCGAACTCAGTCGTTCCTCGGACAGATCAGGCGCCTGGATCACAGCTGATGTGAGTCCAAACTCGTTCACAAGACCAACAAGGCCGAGGTAGATGGCCGCCATCCCCGTTAGCCCAAAATCCGCGGGTGAGAGCAAGCGAGCCAGGGCCACACCGACGAGAATCGTCAGTGGCTGTGCGATGAGCTGGGCGATGCCTGTCCACGCCGCTCCGCGGGCAGTCCTGACAGTCAGGGCCTCCTCCGAGGAGACGCCAGCAACTGCGGAGCCGAACTCCTCCTCGACGATAGGATCATCGTGGTGCGTCACGTCAGCGGTCCTGCCCGGCGATGCACATGCGTATGCCACAGGCCAAGTCCGTTGTTGGCTCCCAATCGAGCAGGGTCCGAGCACGATCGATGCAGAAGTAGGAGTCCCCTGTCTCGACCTCAGCATAGTCCGCCGGCCATGGCATGTGCTCGATCCGCCCGCTCCCCACAACATCGACTACGGTCTGCGCTGCCTCGGCAATGGAGGTCGGAACCCCGGAGCCTATGTTGAGCACCTGTCCTACCGCCGCGTCCGACGTTGCCGCGGCCGCAAGTGCCTCGACCACGTCCTGTACATAGATGTAGTCACGCACCTGGGAGCCTTCACCGAACAACGTGATCGCCCCGTCCGCGATGGCGGTATCGATGAAGCGGTTGAGTACCGAGTAGTAGCCGGTCCGGGAACCGTCGGCATGCGGGCCGTAGGGGTTGGAGAGCCTCAGGACGGTGGAGCGCACACCGTAGTGCCGGTGATAGACCATGTGATACTGACCGGCTGTGAACTTGTGCAGGGCATACGGGCTCAGCGGCGCGATCGGATGCTCCTCGTCGATGGGAAGACGGACCGCGCGACCGTACTCCAGACGCGACCCCGGGAAGACCACGTGCGCCCCCGGGTTGAGATCCCGGACGCATTCGAGCAGGCGTATTTGTGCCACGCAGTTTGTCTGCAAGTCCTGCTCGATGCTCGACATGCTGTCGACAGCCCCGCTGCGTCCGGCGAGAGCGAAGACGACGTCGGCCTCAGCGATGAAGTCGCGCAGCAGCTCTGAGTCATCGGCCGATCCGATGGCCGATCGGGCGACAGGTAGACCGGCGGGTGGCTCGGCAAGATCGAGCGAAGTGCACGTCGCTCCGAGGTGCGCGAGATGCCGGATAAGATTCGTGCCGACGAATCCGCTGCCGCCGGTGACGAAGACGCGCGCGCCGTCCCAGCCTGCACGAGTCGAACTCATCCGGCAACCACTCCTTCTCACGGTCGAGCGCAAGTTGAGGGGACTATAGCACTCTGGAGCGTTCAGACACGCGTCCGTCATGCAAGCGTCACTCCGGCTTTCTCGCAATGAGAACGTAGTTGTTCGTCGCCTGTGGCCAATGATACCGACGGTCGAGGCTTGCGCCTGCTCGCTGAACCGTCCGGCATGCCAGGCGGTTCAGACGTCCCTTGCGATGGCTCTGCCAAAACAAGAAGTAGCTGATCGACGTCGCGACGTTCACCCATATGCCGCCCATCGGCTCGATCGACTCCACGGCGAGCCCGGCCCGCTCTGACAGCTCCCGCAAGCCGTACTCACTGAAGCGGAAGTAGTCGTTCGGCTCCTCGTGGATCTGCCAGCTGAAGGGCGCCGTGAGTATCAGATAGCCTCCCGGCCGAAGAACACGTGCGCACTCGGCGAGCATCCTGAATGGATCACGGACGTGTTCGAGCACCTGCGAAGAGAACACTGTGTCGAAAGACTCGGGGTCGAATGGGATGTCGAGGGCAGTTCCGACAACATCAACCCCGCCCCGATCTTCGACATCCAACCCCACGTACTCGCAACCCTGACTTAGGAAGACTTCGGCATAGGGCTTGGTACCGCATCCGACATCAAGTACTCGCCCCGTGGCGCAGCAACGGGCTGCGTCGACGATCTGGCGTGCAAGCACCCTCCGATGTAGCTGGTTGTGGTACGGGTCCGCGGGCACCAGACGCGCCATGAGAGGTTCGTCCGGTCGCGTGCGCCTGGTCGACGCGTTCATTGGCTCTTCCTCACGTACAACTCGACCCCGTCAGGCGGGTACTCGGACACATCGGCCAGAACGTAGGATTCAACGATCATCCGCTCCAGTTCCTCCGCCACCCTTGGGTCATCGGGGTCGTCGAGCGCCGTTCCACCACCCTGCAGTGGTCTGGCGAGGACAATTGCCGCTGGGGGCTCGTTTGCCAGGTCGTCGAGGATGATGTCGCCCGAGTTCTCCAGCGCTATTCCCATCACCACCTGCGATGCCCTCTCACCGTAGGGAGCTAGCGCGTAGTATGTCCACGTCGCGCGAGTACTCGACACCCTGTCCGCGTAGGCGAGTATGTCGCTCCTCGCCCCCCACACGAAGACCGTGTCGGCCGATGACGTCACCGCCTTGAGCTGCAGACCCGTCTCGCGTCCCCCGATATAGCGGTTGTTGTACGCGGCCGAGTTTGACACGCCCACTGTCGCTCCGATGGCGAGCAATAAGATGGCCAAGCCCGCCAAGGCGGTACGTCGCTCGGTCGCGTCGAAGCGCCCTTCGTGCCAACCCCGCGATGACGCGATCGCCGCGCCGACGGCAAGCGACGGTACCATCTGAACGTAGTAGTGCGGGTAGTATCGCCCGGAGGCAGCTACTCCCAAGAACGACAACCCCAACCACGCAAGAGCAAAGACCATTAGCCAAACACTCTTGTCACGCTGCAGTATGCCCCAGATCAGAGCTAGAACGACGCACAGCGCAGGGAGTGTGAATTCAAGCCGCAGTAGTCGTAGCGAATACAGCAGATTGGCGATGGCAGTCGCACGCATCGGCATCTGCACGTAGTACAAGTTGGAGAAGCCACCGAATACGAGGAACTCACGGAACTGTCCCGTGAGTAGCGTCCAAGCGAGAGCGGCGAGAGCCACGACGACCAGCCCACCGGAGAAACCGCCGAGAAGCACAAGTCGCCTGTTGTCTTTGGATGGGGCCAAAGGCAGTGCTGCAAGAGGCAAGAGCGCCGCGATGGCGCCGACCTGCTTGGTCAAGGCGGCAAGTGCGCAGGCGGCCCCAGCCAGCACAGCGTAGACGATCCCCCTCCTGCCGGCTCGCCGAACCGACAGAAGAACGAGCACTCCGCTGGCGGCATAGAAGGGCAGCATGAACACTTCAGCATTGCCCCCCACCGCCTGCGTCAGGGGCATCGAAGCCAGCAACGCGGTGACAACCCCTCCCACGAGCGCCGTCTTGAGACCGAAGAGCTGCCCGAGACTCCAGAAGACGACGGCGACTGTGAAGGCACACGCCAGGAGGGCAAGAAGGCGGATGGACACCGCAGGACTCAAGCCCAGGGCATGATCAAGGGCACGCGATGCGCTGTAGTACGCATAGAGAAGAGGCGGCCTGTTCGTGTTGAGGTCCGCGTACAGCGAGTAGCCGCTCGCAGCCTTCATCACAGTCGCTGCGTAGGTTCCTTCGTCGATATCGAGTGGCGCGTTCACGTATGGCAGCCGGAGGCACACGACCAGTAGCACACTCGCTACAAGACCGAGGAGTCGCGTTCGTGACGTCATGCCCGGCGGATTCTGGACTTCGTGCACCCTGCTCTCGAACGCGCTCAAGCCCGAAGTGCGAAGCGGCGTCCGTAGTCCATCCCGGTTCACCGTCGGCTTCCGCCCGTTGTCCACGTCAATTGCCTTGCCTTCCCCTTCCGAGCGGATCGTCCCATCGCTATCCATGTTCGCGAACCGGTCGCCGAAACGTGAAGTACTTGTGTCCAAAGTAGCTCGCAATCATCACGACGACGATGGTCGGTAGGCTGGCCCAGAACACCGAGAGGTCGAAGAGCTGCGAGATCGCAAGCGCCAGAACCGACTGAAGCACAAAGGCCGCCGCGTATGTCATATACATCTTCCCGTACTCGTGCAGCCAGTTGCCTCTTGTGCGGAAGACCAGGAGCTTGAACGTGAAGAAGTTCTGAGTGACCGACACGATCCAGGTGGTCACAAGGACAGCCTCCTTCTGAAGGAGGCTGTTTTGGTCGTACGGAATCAGTCGGTCGAACATCCAAAGTACTGCAATGCTGAAGAGCGTGTTCCACCCGCCGACCACGAAGAAGCGCAGCTTCTCACCGTGTCGACCGTAGATTCCGCGGTGCTGCTCAGCCATCGGCGCTAGAGTCCAATCTCATCGATGACCAAAGGGAATACGGGAATCTCAATGAGGACGCAGCCGTCCTTCAACGCCTCTCGCACGACCAGCGACTCGCTCACTTCACGCATCCCTCTCGCATCGTTTCCACAACCTCGGCGATGCTCTCGGAGAAGCCGACGCTCGGCCGCGTCTCGCAACGAGCACGGCTCGCCAGAGCCGATACTGAAGGCCTCCCCCGCTGCTTCGGGCGTCACGGAAGCGATGAGAGCGGATTGAGCTACGTCGTCGGTGATATCCCCCTGCACCATTGTGACGCCTGGGACTGGTCTCTCGGGCATGTGCAGATCGAACGAAAACGACATCCGCACCCGCTTCCACCAGCGCCCACGCCACACGAGAACCAATGAAGCCACTTCCACCGAAGACGACAGCCCTACGACGATTGAAGTGTGCAAGTGACCCCGACATCAGCGGCCAACGCTCGCAGGGGACTCGTCGGCACCGATTTGTTCGGCCACGAAGTAGAGTGGGCGCGACTTCGTTTCAAAGAAGATGCGTCCCAGGTACGCACCAAGTACACCCACGGATAGAAGCTGTATCCCGCCCATGAACAACACTGCGACTATCACAGTCGTCCATCCCTCGGGCACGGACCCCGGGTTGGCAAGTCGCTCAATGACAAGCCATGTGCCGTATCCCATGGCAATCAGCGTGACGAACATGCCAAATTGTATTGCCACGGACAGCGGCCGGCTCGAGAAGCTGAGAATCCCGTCGAAGGCGAGCTTCACGAGCTTGCGCAGCGTGTAGTTCGATCGGCCCGAGTACCGCGCATCTCTCGCGTAGTACACCGGCGTCTGCGAGAAGCCGACCCAGGCGACCATCCCGCGCATGTACCTGCTTTCCTCCTGCATCATGCGCAGCGCTTCCACGACCGTACGGTCGAGCAGCCGATAGTCACCTGAGTCCACCGGCAACGGCGTCTCGCTCAGTCGCTGCAACATTCGGTAGAAGAGCGCGGCAGTGGCCCGCTTGAGCCGGTGCTCTCCTCTGCGCTCAGAGCGCACGCCGTAGACCACCCTGTACCCCTCTCGCCACTTGACGACCATCTCGGCAATGACCTCGGGAGGGTCTTGCAAGTCGTCATCGATAATGACGACCGCATCCCCCTGCGCGTGATCCATGCCAGCGGTGATCGCTACCTGATGGCCGAAGTTGCGCGACAGCGACAGGACTCTCACACACGGGTCCTCGTCAGCGATCACCCGCAACACATTGAGAGCGTTGTCCGGACTGCCATCGTTGACGAAGAGGATTTCGTATTCCACGCCCAGATTCGGATCAGTCAGCACTGCGCGCAGTCGCCTGTGTGTTTCCGGAAGAATGCTTTCGCTCCCGTAGACCGGCACTACTACCGAGAGCAGCGACGGACGCACCGCAACGGACGCCCTCTCGTGTTCGGGGGTCATTTGTCGCCCTTCCTGCATGCCGTCACAACCGTCTCCGCCATGTACTCTAGCATCTCCTCGGCAATGCCCAGATACATGCCGAATCCAGAACGCATCGTTCATGGTCCGATCGGTGTTCGGCAGCTCGCCCACCGCGCGGTAGCCAGCAAGTACCCACACTTGGTGCTCGGGACCGGTGAGTCTCGCCCCCCGTCTTGACATCGTGTCGAAGCCGCGATATGCATTGCCTGCCGCCTTGGCGTGCACGGCCAAACGTTGGCCTAGTGCAACCGTCCGCGTGGCTGGGCCACGTGGAGGAGCCGTCGGATACATGACGTCCCCTGCTGGCGCAATGGTTCTGACAGCGTATCGAGGAGGCTCTCGCGTGGGCGCAGACTTGTCAGAAGCGCGGTGTCCTCTGGTCACAATAGGTATTCCCTCGTACAACAGTGCCCGCTTCATCGAGCAAGCCGTGGATTCTGCGCTCGCCCAGACCTACCGCCAGCTCGAAGTGCTCGTCATCGACGATGTCTCGGAGGACGAGACCTGGTCGTCTCTCTTGGGGTTTAGCGACCCACGTCTGAGGATTCTGCGGAACGACGCCAATCTAGGCGCCGTTGGGAACTGGAACCGGGTGCTTGCGGAGGCACAAGGTGAGTTCATCAAGGTGCTGCATGCGGACGATTTCATTGAACCCGAAGCGATAGAAGCCCTCGTTGTCTCTTCGGCTGAGGATTCCGCCATCGTGTTGGCCAGCTCGCGCCGGTGGATCGTCAACGAAGGCGGATGTCGCATGGGAACTCGTGGAGCCCGATGGCCAAGGGGTCGCATCGACGGGCGACAGGCAGTCCAAGACATGGCCCGCACGGGTCGGAATCTCATTGGTGAGCCGAGCGCAACGCTCATGCGCACGGAGGCGGCGCGCCGGGTGGGAGGCTTCGACTCGAAGGCAGGCTACTGCGTCGATCTGGACCTCTGGACGCGCATGTTGGTCCAGGGTGACCTCTACTTCTGCGACACCCCTTTGGCCTCGTATCGTGTCTCTCGTGGGCAGTGGAGTGTCGAGCTCGCCGCTCGACAGTCCGCGGATTTCAGGCATCTGCTCACTCGTCTGCAGGAGGAGCCGAAGTTCGATGTGAGCAAGTCCGATGCGCATCGCGGCGCTCGCGCGGCGGCGAGGCAGGCGATTCTCAGGCGCATCCTGTACGTGCTTCTGCCGAAGGGGACGCGGAAGCAATCCGCCGAAAGCCCCTCTCGCCCCTAGGCAGTGGTTGGAGATGAAGCACGCGCTGCGCGGCATCGTCTATCGTGACATCAGGATTGCGGACCTTCGCGCTGAGGATTCTTGGGGCGGAGACTCTGCTTCGTGAGCGGGATCGAGAGTTGCGGACCGAGGAGGCGGGTTGGACGGCGACAGCTTCATCTGCTTGAACTGCAACGGCAGTAGGTCGGTGCAGTTCTATCACAACTGCGCTGACCTCTATCTCGGGAAGCCCGTTCGGGTCGACTACGTCCGATGCGAGCAGTGTGGTCTGGTTCAGCAGTCACCGGTGCCCGAAGACGTGGCGTCCTTCTATGAGGCCTATCCTGTTCACGAGAGCAAGAGCTGGCTCTATGACCACGCTCGCAGGCTCGTGATGAGGCAGGTCTACTACGACGCCTCCGCGCTGTCTCCGGGCCACCTGCTCTTGGACTACGGGTGCGGAGACGGATCATACCTGGAATCGCTCAAGGGCAATGGGCTCGACCTGGTTGGTTTCGAGGTCGATCCTGCTCACGCCGAGCGTCTTTCGCAGCGTCTCGGTATTCCGGTCTACTGCGACGTCGGTGCTCTTGTCTCCGAATACCACAGTCGCGTCAACGTGCTAGCGGCACACTTTGTCATCGAGCACGTGACCAATCTCGACACGGCTTTCGCTCACATCAGCGTCCTGCTCGCTCCCGGAGGAATCGCACGGATCGTGGTGCCCAACGTCTCGTCTTGGGAGTCGCGAATGTTTCGTACGAAATGGCATGGACTCGATCCACCACGCCACATTAGCTTTCCGGACGGCCGCGTTGTCGGCGCGATTGCCAGCCGTCACGGTATGAGATTGATCGAAGAGCGTGCGGTCGCGTTCCCAAATGGTGTTGCAGGGAGTCTCGCCACGGTTCTGGGCGGCCGCTTCCGATATCCGCTCTACTTGCTCTTTCTCCCGATCGACATTGTGATGTCGGCCGTCGCGCCTAGCGGGCAGATGGCCTATCGCCTTGTCAAAGAAGGACCTTCAAGATAGGCATACGCCGGGCTAGACGATCCCCTGAACCCTGCCCCGTACGTGGGATTCGCGAAGTCTGCGGGTGCGCGGTGCGAGAACGTCGAAGCGGTAACATCGGCGCTGCGCTTCGTGTGCTAGCATCGGAAACTGTGCCTACGGCGCCCCGTTTGGCTGGACACTGGGTGGCGCAAGGCTGCTCGCCAGCGAATGTGGCGAGCACATGGGATGCTGGAAGGAAGATCTCGTGGATCACTTCGATACAACACGCGAACTGTATCGCAGCGTCGTGAAGCCGATCGCGACCTACACTCGACGCAGAAGGTTGGACATCGTGCTTGACTACGTGGTCGGCAAGGATGTTCTCGACTTGGGGTGTGTCGAGCACGAGGCCTCCGTTTCCGACAAGTGTGACTGGTGGCTACACGGGCTCATCAGGGATCGAGCGAAGAGCGTCAAGGGAGTTGACTACGATGCCGAAGAGGTCGCGAAGCTGCGCGAGCGAGGCTATGACGTCTGCGTGGCCGACGCAGAGAACATGAACCTCGGAGACAGGTACGAGGTTGTCGTGGCCGGTGAGCTCTTTGAGCACCTGACGAACCACCGCTCGTTTCTTGAGTCCGTAGGAAGGCATCTCGTGCCCGAGGGTCTACTGGTGATGAGCGTTCCGAACGCGAATTCCTTGAACTACCTGCTGCAAAATCTGGTGTACGGACATGAGGTAGATGCCTGGGATCATGCTGTGTTCTTCACCCCGGTGACTATGTCCGTGATGTTGATGAAGTGTGGATTCGTTCCCGTGCGGATCGTCCTGTACCAACCGAGCGAGGTCTTCCACCACACGAGTCCCGCTCACCGAGTTCTGGCCTACGTGTCCAACAGGATTCAGCAGCTCGCGTGTCTGCTCTGGCCATCATTGGCGAGAGGCATGGTGGTTGTGGCCAGACCCTCGGATGCCGAGACTGCACACCGTCTGCCGTAGGTCGTTCCCTTCATCCCGCGTGGCACGGCGGAGCACTGAGCCCGAGGCTCCGGCGGGCTGCCCTTCGTGGTGCCAACCTGACTCTCGCCCGAATCTCGTCCGGGTTCGTTTTCGGGGGATTGGCCAGTGCGCCACGGTTCGCTTCCGCCCGACCACATCCAAGTTCGCTGCTCGCGCTGACTTGCGCACTGCCCGAAGCGCGGCGGTGGCTCTCCGTGAGGTCAGAGACATCGGACTTGGTCACCACTTGCGCCTAGGAGCTCACGCGTGCGATATCATGAGCAACCGGCGGATGGACCAGGCTGTGGGAGACAATGTGACCGATCAAGTAGTGGGCGAGGCGACCACGGTCGACAGCCTCTGGAGCCGGGAGTCCATTCAACACGTCTCTGTCCTCATCATCGCTCTTGCGGCCGTCGTTCTCACGCTCGGGCTTGCGAACGTCGACTGGAACGTCCCCTTCGCCTATCGTGGCGATGCTCTTGCCACGCTGGCCGACGTGAAGGGTGTAATGGAGAACGGTACGGTATACACGAACCCCTCTCTCGCAGCCCCCGACGGTGCCCAGGTCGCCGATTTCCCGAACTTCGATGGACTCAACTGGCTTCTGATCAGGGCAATTGGCGCAGCCACAAAGGACCCCGCCCGCACCATGAACGTGTTCTATGTGCTCGGCTTCCCTCTGGCGGCGCTCGCCGCGTCCTTCCTGTTTCGCCAAGCCGGCGTCTGGCCTCCCGCATCCGTGGTAGGCAGCGTTCTGTTCGCGCTGCTGCCCTACCACCTTATTCGCAGCGAGGGACATCTGATGCTTGCATCGTACTTCGCTGTGCCCCTTGGACTCGTCCTGTGCCTGTGGGTCACACAGGAAGAGCCCCCCTTCTTCGGTCGAGAGAACCCGTTTGGATCCGGTGCGCTCACCGCCCTGAGACGACTCCTTCCCTCTGCACTACTGTGCCTCGCTATCGGCTCTGCAGGTCTCTACTACGCGTTCTTCACATGCATTCTCGTCGTAGGGTCCGGCGTCCTGTCCATAGTCCGACGCCGGAACTTCAAGGGGATGGCAGCTGCTCTCGTGATGGTTGCCGCAATCGGACTGATCATCTTCGTGCAGGCCATACCGACGCTCAGCTTCCAGCGCGAACATGGTCCTAACCCGACAAGCGCACGCAGGGAGGCCTACGAGGCGGACATCTACGGGCTGCGAATCACCCAGCTTGTGCTGCCGCAGTCATCACACCGCGCTCGGATAGCGGCCGAAAGCCGTGAGACGTACAACCGAACAATCGCAAGCGTGGAGCCCAACGCCATCAACGAGAATGATTCCGCGTCTCTCGGCCTCTTCGCCGCGACAGGATTCATCTTCCTGCTGCTCTGGCTCGCCTTCAGACCGCGACTTCGCCGTTCACATCCTTCTGTCTTCACGCTTGACCAGCTCGCAACCCTGAATCTCACGGCGCTTCTGTTCGGCACGGTAGGCGGCTTGGGGGGCCTGTTTGCCTTTCTCGTGTCTCCACAGATTCGAGCCTACAACAGGATCTCGATCTTCCTCGGATGCATAGCGCTTCTGGCATGGGGCGTGGCAGCAACGATACTGAGGAGTAGCATTCGTAAACGCCGCTCTGTTC
Source organism: Actinomycetota bacterium (assembly GCA_030682655.1). Lineage (NCBI taxonomy): Bacteria > Bacillati > Actinomycetota > Actinomycetota bacterium. Next base: position 14,302 of record JAUXNU010000092.1, read on the forward strand.
AGGTCCTTGCGGCTGTCTGTGTGGTCGTATTGACCCTGGGTCTCTGGGATCAGACCTCTCCTGCATACGTGCCGCCATATCAATCGCTCAAGACCAGCTACGAAGCGGACGAGGCGTTCGTGCAGAGTGTTGGGCAGCGACTGGACGCCGACGCAATGGTGTTCCAACTGCCCTACGTGCCCTACCCTGAGTACCCCCCCGTCGAGCGGATGCTCGACTACGACCACCTCATGCCGTACATCCACTCGACCGATCTCCGCTGGAGCTATGGCGCCGTGAAGGGCCGGCCAACAGACCGGTGGCAGCGCAATGTGGCCGCATTGCCCGCCGTCGATATGCTGAAACAACTGCACCTGCATGGTTTCGCCGCGATTTGGATCGACACGTACGGGTATCCTGATGAGGGCGCCCAGGTGGTCAACGCCATCTCTGGTTCGCTCCAAGGAGAGCGTCTCGAGAGCCCGAACGGGCGGTACGTGGTTCTTCTCATGGAGTAGGGTCGGAATCAGATTCCGTGTCGAGTCACTGGATCGAGTACGCGGCAAGACCATCGAAATCCCGAGCCCGACGCAAGTTGATCGCGCTGTCGAGCGCGGAACGTTGTCCGTCGCTCAGACTCGTGCGTCGAACCACCACCCACTGCACCCCCATCGCTCGCAATTCCTCGATCGCCACGGCGTCGGGGAACCCACTCAGCCGCTTGCGGCTCTCCTTGAACGGCTCGGGCAGGTAGGTCGTATCGCCGAATGCAATGGGCTTCCCCGTGAAGATCGTCCTGTACATCTGCTCGTCCCCGACGGTGTTCTCATAGGGTAGCCACATGACAGCCCCATCTCCCGGCTGCGCCGCGAGCCACTCATCGAGTTCGGTCGGCCGCGCGTCCATCGTAACTGACATCGGCGCGAACTCGACCGCGAGTGCGAGCAGCACCACCACAGTCGCGACCCACGCGCCGACCCTGCGGTCTCGCAGCCATGCTGCGAAGCGATCGAACCCGAACCCCGCCAGCACCGCAACCGCCATCAGCACGACGGCACCGAACCTCGCGTACGCGCGCATCCCGGCGACCAACGGCAGGCGGCTGATCGCAAGCGCAGGCATAGGCACGCCCAAGTTCAAGTAGTTCGCCACATCGCGACCTGCCACGCGAAGCGACTCGAGCTTCCACGGCGCAGAAACCAAAGAATCGCCGCCAAGGTACAGGTACGGACCCAGCGACAGCACGAACGCAACCAGCGCCATCCACGCGAGCGACCAAACGACTGGCGAGCGTCGCTTCCTCCACCACGCACCCGCCGCAGCAAGCGCCATCGTCGTCCAGCCAAGGAACAGCGAGTCCTCGGCGGGACTGCGCGTGCCCCAAAGACGCGCGAACCAGCGACCCCACCACACCTGGAAGTACGACGGCAGCAGGTACGCCACCGGCGACGTGCCCCACTGGTTCTCCACGCGCCAACTCCGAGAGCCCTCGGAGTTCGTGAGCTTCACGATCACGTAGACAGGCGCCACCAGCGCAGCACCCACCGCGGCCGCAAGCGCGAATGCGCCCCAGGGCCGACGCGTCTCGCCCGTGAACCTCGGCGCCATTCTCGCGAACGCGTACGTCGCGAGCGCGATGCCGAAGATGATCAGGTAGTACCAGCTCGACCAGCCGGCGAGGCCAACGCACGCACCCAGCCCGACAGCCCATCGGAGCTGAAGTCGGCGGTCCCCCGCATGCTCCGCCATACGCTCGATGCAGATGAGACCGACCGGGAGCACCCACATGCCCATGAGCGCCAGGTGCCCGAGCGCGTGCACGGTGTGGTACGGGGCGAACGAGTACACGGCACCTGCGATCACGGCACCCGCACGCGTCACGCCCACCACGCGCGCATACGCATACGCCGCTAGTCCCGCGGTCACGAAGCTCAGCAGCATCGTCAGGTTGTACCCGCCGATGGGACCGAACACGCAGCTCAGAAGCACCGCGGGCAGCATGTTGAGCGGCGAGAGCTCCGCTGCCGAAAGGGCGTGGCCCGTCGGGAAGAAGACACTGCGCGAGTACCACAGCGTGTCCCCCCACTCGCGGAACCCGCCCGAAAACCACCAGATGCGCCAAGCGCGGTTGAAGCCGTCGCTGCCACCGTGCAGAAGCCCGTTGATATCGCGCAGTTGCGGCAAGAACAGAGCGATCGCGAGCGCCGCGAACAGCAGTGCCGGTAGGACGAACTCGCGCGCCCGGAGACGCTGTGTCGCACGCTCCGAGTCGGTGGACATCACCTACTCCGTCAGCGCCTTCAGCCGCTCGCGCAGCGCGGGGCCCATGTCCTCCCTCTCGAGCGCAAGAGCGATGTTGGCCTCCAGCCACGAGAGGATATTCCCGGTGTCGAAGCCCTCGCAGTCCATCGTGACGGCGTAGATGTCCTCCTTGGCGAGCAGTTGCTTGAGGGCGTCGGTGAGCTGGATCTCGTCGCCACGCCCGGCCTCGACCTTGGGAAGCAGCTCCATGATGCGCGGCGTGAGCAGATACCTGCCAAAGATGGCGAGGTTCGACGGCGCCTCGTTCACCGGCGGTTTCTCGACAAGCGTGGTGAGCTTGTAGATGCCGGGCTCGACCTCGATACCGCCGATGACGCCGTAGCGAGACACATATCGCTGCTCGACCGCGGTCACGGCGAGCACTGACGTGCCGTACTTCTCGTGGACGGCCTTGAGACGCGGCAGACAGTCGTGCGAGGGCACGAGAACGTCTCCGAGCATGACGAAGAAGGGTTCGCCGGCCGTGAAGGGGGCGCCGCAGAGTACAGCGTGCCCAAGCCCCTTCGGACGCTTCTGGCGCACGTAGAAGACCTCGGCGAGGTCGGTGATGTTGCGTATCTCGCGCAGCTTCTGCACGTTGCCCGAGCGCTCGAGCAGCTCCTCGAGTTCGAGCGAACGGTCGAAATGGTCCTCGATCGCGCGCTTGCCACGACCGGTGATGATGAGTATCTCGTCGGCACCGGCATCCACGGCCTCTTCGACCACGTACTGGATGACCGGCTTGTCGACGACGGGAAGCATCTCCTTGGGTTGGGACTTGGTTACCGGCAGAAACCTCGTGCCGAGACCGGCTGCCGGGATGATCGCCTTCATCGGTGAAGCGCCTCCTGTCTTGGTGACTCACATGGAACGCGTGCGCGAACCATCGGATAGCATACAGCAGACACGGGGATCAGTAGCCGCTTAAAGGTAGGATTCCGTTGCCGAGCGCCGCCACGATCCTCTGCGAGACTCCTTCATCCCAACGATCCGGGCAACGCCAGTCCCTCGACGACTGCAGTGCGTCCTCAAGCCCGCCAAGAATCGAGTCTCGCTCCGCGGACACAAGGCGGTTGGCGCCGACCTCCACAGTGACGGGCCGCTCGGTGTTTCGGCGAACCGTGACGCACGGCGTTCCAAGCATGCACGACTCCTCCTGTATGCCACCGGAGTCCGTGACGATCGCCGCGGCATCGCGCTGTAGCGCAAGCATCTCGAGATACCCCACAGGATCCACCAGACGGATGTTGTCGCCGCCATCAGCGGTAGCAGCAGCGAGAAGCGGCCTCGTACGGGGATGGACCGGGAACAGCACCGGAAGCTGAGCGTCGGCGAAGGCCGCCGCCACATGTCCGAGCCGCTCCGCGTAGTCGGTGTTCTCGGGCCGGTGCACGGTCGCGAGGACATAGCCGCCCGGGTCGAGCCCATGCTCGCGACACACCTCGCGCCCCTCGACGAGGCGGATATTCCTGAGCACCGACTCGGCCATGATGTTGCCGACGAACCGGATGCGCTCCTTGGCCACGCCCTCGTTGTCGAGGTTGATACCTGCTTCGAACGTCGGCGTGAGATGCATCGCAGAAAGCTGGTCGGCCACGAGGCGATTGACCTCCTCGGGCATCGACATGTCGAGAGAGCGCAGGCCCGCCTCGAGATGGACGATCGGGATTCGGAGCTTGGAAGCGGCCAGGGCACCCGCGAGCGTCGAGTTCACGTCGCCGACCACCATGACGGCATCCGGCTCCTCGGCGATGAAGAGCTCCTCGAGCCGCATCATCGCGACACCGGTCTGCACTGCATGCGTGCCGGAACCGACGTTGAGGTACCAGCGCGGCTCGGGGATGTCGAGATCGCGGAAGAAGATGTCGGACATGACCTCGTCGTAGTGCTGGCCGGTGTGCGCGAGCGCAGCGTCGTACCCGGCCTCAAGCAGGGCCGGCATGAGAGGGCCGACCTTGATGAAGTTCGGTCGGGCGCCGACAACGATGATCAGTCGCATGCGAGTCCTCCCCCGATGCCGGTCGCTACAGCCCGCGCAGAACCTCGCCGGCGTCGGAAACGAAGGCGTCGATCTCCTCGTCGGTGTGGGCAAGCGAGACGAACGTCGCCTCGAACTGGCTCGGGGCGAGCGTGTATCCACGCTCGAGCATGCCGCGGAAGTAGCGCCCGTACATCTCGGTGTCCGAGGTCGACGCGGTCGTCCAGTCGAGTACCTCGAAGTGCGTGAAGAACATGCACGCCATCGAACCCACGCGCGTGCAGAACGTCTGCAGCCCCGCGCTCTCGGCCGCCTTGCACATGCCCCTCGAGAGGCGCGCGCCCTTCTGCTCCAGCTGGTCGTAGACGCCGGGCTCGGAAAGCGCCTTCACGGTCTCGAGACCCGCGATCATCGCCACGGGATTGCCCGAAAGCGTGCCTGCCTGGTAGACGGGTCCGATCGGTGCGAGGGACTCCATGATCTCGCGCTTCCCGCCGAAGGCACCGACCGGGAAGCCTCCGCCGATGATCTTGCCAAGGGTAGTGAGGTCGGGCATGACTCCGTAGCGCTCCTGCGCGCCGCCAAGGGCGATACGGAAACCGGTGATGACCTCGTCGAAGATGAGCACGACACCATGCTCGTCGCACGCCGCGCGCAGCCCCTCGAGGAATCCCGGAGCCGGCGGCACGACGCCCATGTTGCCGGCGACCGGCTCGATGATGATGGCCGCAACCTGGTCGCGGTTGGCCTCAAGCGCCTCTCGGACCGCTTCGACGTTGTTGTACGGCAGGACGATCGTGTCACCTGCGGCGCCCTCGGTCACGCCGGGCGTCGACGGGATACCGAGTGTGAGCAACCCGGAGCCGGCAGCCACCAGCAGTGCGTCGGAGTGGCCGTGATAGTTGCCGTCAAACTTGATGAACTTCGCGCGCCCGGTGTAGCCACGCGCAAGCCGGATCGCGCTCATGGTCGCCTCGGTGCCCGAGGAGACCATGCGAACCATCTCGACGCTCGGGACTGCGGCTACGACCGCCTCGGCCAGCTCGATCTCGACCTCCGTCGGAGCACCGAAACTCGTGCCGCGCGACAGTTGCTCGCGCACCCGATCGAGCACGCGCTCGGGACCGTGGCCGAGGATCATCGGCCCCCACGACAGCACGAAATCGATGTACTCGTTGCCGTCGGTGTCCCACACGTGCGAGCCCTTCGAGCGCTCGTAGAAGATCGGGTCGGCGCCAACGCTCTTGAATGCCCGAACCGGCGAGTTCACGCCACCGGGGATGACGTTCTTGGCCTTTGCGAAGAGTGCCGAGGATCGGTCGTGAATCATCTGAGTATCTCCCTTCGAAGTCTGCGCACCGCGCTGCAGACTCCGAGAGTATACCAGCGCCGCAAGGACCCGGAGGCGCGCCTACTGCTTGAACGTCAGCCGCTTGATCGCCCAGGGAATCTCCGCAGGCGTGAGGAACACCGCGTGCGGGACCGTCTTCCGGGCCAGCTCGACGGACTCGTGGTCGCCTCCCACGAAGATGACCGGGAGATCCTTGGTAGCCGCGCCGACTTGTAGGGCGCACGCAAGGTCGCACCCGCTCTGGACGCCGAAGCCGAGAGAGATCACGACAGCCATGGGCATGCAGTCAGCGATTCGCTGCTGCGCGGCCTGCGGGTCCTGGCATTCCATCTCAACATGCCAGCCGCGATCGCGCAGCGGACGCGCTACACGCTCCGCCTCGCCCGCATCGGAGGAAACCACGAACAGACGCTCCTGCATGCGACGTACCCCCTCGCATGAAATGCGGACTTCGCTACTCGCCCGCTCCGATGACCACCCCATCGTCTCCGACGCGCTCGATCGCCGAGATCCCTTCCCCGTCCTCGGCAATCACGAAAAGAGTACCCCCACCCGCCCCCGAGGCCTCAACCAGAGCCCGGGCGTATTCGGGACTGTAGTACGCGATATTGCGTCCCGCATAGTATATCGCGGCACTGCCCACATAGAACGAGTTTCCTTGCACGAATACGATTCGCTCAGGTGGAACGCCCGCCTTCTTGATCGCCTCGCCGACAGCGGCCAGGCCTGAGTGCGAAGTGAAGTCACGGCGGTAGCTCAGCACCATGCTGCTCGTCGTGATCAGCGCAACCGCGATCGCAAGTGTCGCCTGTGTGCGCCAGGGGTCTGCCGAGGAGCGTGCCGCCCGGTCCATCCCAGCCACCGCCAGTCCGAACAGCAGCCCTAGTACGGACGCGCTCTTGACCATGTCGAAGTCGTGTACGGCCGTGTGGCTGAACAGCAGCAGGTGGTGAAGCATGACCGGCCCAGACGTGAGCGCCAGCGCAGTGGCGAGCGGGGTCGCAAACCATGCGCGGAATGGCGCGGAGTCCGTCCTCGGCAGGACCTTGTCGCGGTTACGGCGCCTCCAGGCTCCCCAGAGCGCCGGAGCGGCGAACAGCGGGATCAGGCCGAGGAACGGCAGGTAGCCCTTGAGGTAGTAGCCGGCAATGTAGGCCCAGCTCTTGAGTGCGAAGATGCTGTGATGAGAGGCTTCGGAGACGCCGCTGCGCATCGCGTACTTGCCCGAGATGCCCGAGACGAACGCCTGCAGACCGGCCACACTCGAGTACTGCGCGACCATGAGCAGCATCGTCGCGCCAACGACCGCGACTGCGACGATAGCCATCCTCCGCGCCGCACGGTCGCGCCGGCGCGCGATTCCGTAGACTGCAGCGGCGGCCGCGAACGTGACCCCAAGCCACTCGGTGTAGGCGACCGCGAAGATCGCCATGCCGAACGCCGGAAGGACCCAACGCGGCGCGGAGTCGTCGTGAACCGCGCGTACGGCCAGGTAGACCGCCAGAATGAACAGTGGCGTCGACAGCGATGCGGTCGTGTAGGCGTTCGAGTGATACCACAGCAGCACCGGCGCGGTTGCGTAGAGCACCGCCGCGAAGCCCCCGGCCATCCACGAGAATCTCTCTCCGAGCGAAGCTGTCGCGCGTTTCGCGAGCAGAAAGAGCGCAAGCGTCCCAAGTGCCTGCAGACCGAGATTGAATATCCGGACAGCCAACGGCGCTGCCTCTACGCCAAGGAGCTTGAATGTGGCGTATGGCGCAAGCGGGAACAGCGGCGGGAACGACACGTAGTAGTAGATGCCGCTGTCGTCGCGCAGGTAGCCCTGGTCGGCGATGTAGCGGTCGGCGGGAGCCGTACCGGTGGTACGCATCATCCAGTGCGTTTCGCCGAGCCCTACCGCGTCCCATATGGCGATATGTCGCAGCGTGCGAGCAGTGCCCTCACCGTGCCGCTTGTTCGAGATCGGCCGCTCAAGGAAGGGGATGCGCAGCGCGACAGAGCATAGAAGTGCGCCCACTGCTAGCGCGATCACAAACGCCTTCAGCGCGCGCGTGGCGGGATCTGCGGAGACGCCACAGATGTCGCGGGCCTCCGCTGTCACGCCCGACAGTCCTCGAGCCGCCGTACGACCTCGTCGAACTGTCGCCCGGAGCCCTCGGCGACAGACGGGAAAGCGTCCCCGATCTCCTTGGCGGCTTCATCGCGCCGCCCACACAGCTCGGTGAGCCGCTCGAGGAACGGCCCCGCCTCGTGATCGCCGGCGTCGAAGACGTAGCGCTCCTGCCCGAACTGGCGCATGACCTCGAGATACTTGTGGCTCCAGCCCAGCACGGCGACGGGGACGCTCGCGGAAAGCGCGGCGACCATCGCGTGAAAGCGCGAGACCGCCACGCACGAGCAACGCGACACTATCTCGCGGAGCCCGGCTGCGTTCACGTCGCCCGAGACCGCGAGAAGCGGCAGCGCTTCGGCATCGTCGAACCGCTCCATGATCTGCGCTATCACCGGAAGGTCGTTGTTGCGCATCATGTTCGACGACGCGCGAGTGGCGTTCGGAAACAGCACCACTGCGCGACCGGTCTCCAGTATCCCGCGGACGATCTCGGCCATGAATCCGGGGTAGTCCCAACCATCGGCGACGGCCTTGCTGGCTATCACCGCGCTCGGACACACCCCAACCGTCTCGAACCCGCGTGCGACGAGCCGACCGATGTTCGTGGTGATGGCTGCCACCTCGGGTCGACCCTCGTCGCTGAGCGAGTCGCGCGACTCGAACAGGAAGGCCACGTCGGGCGAGGGCAGCGTGAGCTCCCCTGGATACCCGATCGCGGCCAGGTTCTCGACGGTGACCGAACCGCGCGGCGCGATCATCGCGCAGCGCCACAGAATGCGCGCGGCGAACCTGTTCACCGGGCTCGCGAACGGCCCGAGCGCCTGCGCAAGCTTGAACACCGGCACGCCAAGGAGCATCGCCGGCAGGATCGTGAGCACGTTGTACGGCAGGAACTTCTCGCGACCGTCGATAAACGACACGCCCGCAAGGTCGATGAGCGCATCGCTCGTGGCAAGCGCCCGTACCGACTCCGGCCCCCACCGATACGGCAGATGCAGCACGCGCAGCAAGCCAAGGAGGACGCTCCATGGGAAGAGGACCAGCACGAGATGGAGTGGGCTGGCCGAGTACACGCGCACGTCGGGGGCGCTCACGAGTTGCACGTCGCGATCCTGGTAGTACGAGAAGACGGCGAACTCGGCATCGGGCATGCGGTCCCGCAGGCGGCCGATGGTGGTCTCGAGCATCGCCTCCGCTCCACGGTTGCCCCACACGGTGGCCGCTATGACGGAGAAGCGCTTCACGACAGGGACTCCAATCCCTTGAACAGCAGCAGCTTGAGCTTGAGCACACGGCGGTTCGCGTGCAACACCGCCTCCACACCCTGCGGCGTTTGAGTCGAAAGGAAGTTGCGCAATGCGATGCTCGCAACCCGGCGCTCGTGCCAGCGCACCGGCGCGCCCACGCGGTCTGGGATCTTGATGCCCAGCTTGGCGCCCGCCTGTGAGCGTGCGGAGACATTGTAGTGGAACGGCGCGGCCCTGCGCTGGCCATCGAGCACGTGCTCGATGGGAACGTCGAGCGTTCCACAGGCGCCCGTCTCCTCGGCCAGCTCGATCGCTCGGGCACCAGCAGGCGTCTTGGCGACGAGCGCGGTGTACTTGATGGGGTGGGACTTGTACCGCTGCGACCAGATGTCGCCGGCGGAAAAGTCCGCATCGTAGCCGAAGTGGTCACCGCAGAACATGCACTTCTTGACGGCGAAGTAGTAGAGGTTCTGGTAGAGACCGTAGCGCGAGAACGGCTTCTCGATCACGGCGCCGTTGTCGAAACCGGCGCGCATCATCCCGCGCCAGTGGCCGACGCGGAAGCGGAACGAGGTGAGCTCCCCGCCTCCCGCCTCCTTGGCCAGGCTCTCGACGACGCTGTCGACGAGTTCGTGGGTGGTGGCGTGACCGCAGAAGAGCGAGACGCGGACGGCGACCTTGGCGGCGAGTTCGGGACGGCGGGTCAGCGCCGTGAGCTCGCAGGGCAGACCGACGACCGCGAGCCGCCCGTCGAAATCGGCAACGAGCGGCAGTGCCTCGCGCACGAACTCGCCGAGGACGTACGTGCTGCCACGTGCTTCGAGAAGCTCCTCGCGTGAGGTCGCGATGCAGTAGCGAGCGCGGACTCGTCCCGCCACGATCGCGCTCCTGCACACGAGCGCACCATCGATCTCGCCCGACTCGAGGAGAGCCGCGAGCACAGCGGTGACGGCGCCGCCGGAAGCTGCCGTCTCGCGCACAGCCGCGTCGGAGGCGTGTGCGATACACGCGCGCTCGACATGTCCGATGTAGGCCTCCACGATCTCGGGAGTCCATGTCTTGGCGGTAAGCCGCTCAGCTATGGCTGCAAGACCCACGTCACGCACCCTCCTCCGCGTCGTCCGCGGCAGCGGTTCGCGAGGTCGCGTCGGCCAGATGCACGCCGGTGATCCGCATGAGGTACCACGCCGCAGGTACGCCGAGGAGAAGCAGCCACACAAGCGTCACCGCGCGGTCCACGACCGACGCGGCGAGACCGAGTGACGGCTCCAGACCCGCGACCGCCGCTCCTGCGGCGGCGCCACCCTCCTTGAAACCGATGCCCCCGGGGATGACGGACAGCCGCGCGGCGAAGATGCCTATGGCGGTGACGACCACGGACACGCCGAAACCGGCGCTGGTGGACAGCGCGTCGAACGACCACATCGTGCGCACCGAGGCGAGCATGACGAGCACCACGTTGATCACGACCTCGATTGCGAGCAGACGCCAGCTGCTGTAGATCATCGCGATGCCGTCCACGACCCTCCAAAGGGCCCGAACCCACTTCGACGCGTGGTCGTCGTACTTGCCGAGGCTCCGACGCCTCCCCCACACGACGAGCACCGCGATCACGGCTGTCGGCACCAGCAGCAACGCCCATGCGAGAGCGGGCTCGTGCCCGGTCCAAAGGAGCGCCGTGCCCGCACACCCGAGCGCGACCCACAGGTGGATGACGCTCGAGCCCGCCACAAGCGCGCCGAAATGCCCGAGGCTGATCTTGTAGCGAGCCTTCATGAGCACACCGTTGAGTAGTGTGCCCGTCTTCATTGGCAGGTAGTTGAGCGTGCTGACGAGCAGGCCGAGGAGCATGGCCTCTCCGAATGGGATGTGACGGTCGAACCGCTTGGCGAGCACCTGCAACTCGACGCCGTTGACGATGAACGTCGCCATCGCACTGGCCGAGATGAGGGCGAAGAGCGTGGGCGTCAGCGCGAACGCCGCCTTGAGGTCGTCGCCCCTGGTGGAGAGTATCCAGGCCACGAACCCCACGGCGGCCACAAGTGAGACCCACTGGACTATGCCCGCACGGCTCCGCAGAAGCGAAGCCCGGGTGGGACGAGACGCCATGAGGCTACTCGACCCCTCTCTCGACGCCGAACTGCGACTCGAGTTCGAGCCGCCGCGTGCGCCACTGAATATCCTCGAGAAGCTTGCGGTTCGCGCCGAGCAGCTCGGCGATCAGGCCGAACAGAACGAGCTGGACGCCGATCACCATCAGTATCGCCGTAAGTATGAGCGACTGGATGTGGCCGCCACCCTGGCCGATCGCGTAGTAGTACACGAAGCGCAGGCCCACGATCGTGCCGAGTCCGGCCATGAACGCACCGGGCATCATGAAGAACCGCATCGGTTTGTAGATCATGAAGACACGCACGATGGTGATGAGCGAGCGGCGTACGTACGAGCCGATCGATTTCACGAGCCGCGACGGGCGCAGGTCCTCGTTGACCCGGATCGGAACCGACACGATCTGCATGCCGGCACGGCCCGCCTGGATAATGGTCTCGATGGTGTAGGTGTACTCGGACAGCACGTTGAGACGCAGCGCCGTTCCTCGCGTCATCGCGCGAAAACCGCTCGGAGCGTCGGGCACCTCCGTGTTGCTCGCGACGCGCACGGCCCAGCTCCCGAGACGCTGCAGCGCCTTCTTGATCGGCGAGAAGTGCGGGATGTCCATGATGGGGCGCGCGCCGATGACGTAGTCGGCGGAGCCGTCGAGGATGGGGGCAACCAGCTTGGGGATGTCCTGAGCGCAGTACTGGTTGTCGGCATCCGTGTTCACGATGACGTCGGCACCGAGCCGAAGCGACGCGTCGATTCCTGCCATGAAGACCTTGGCGAGTCCGCTGTTGCGCTTCATGCGTACGACATGGTCGACGCCGTTGGCGCGCGCAACCGCGGCGGTGCTATCCACACTGCCGTCATCGATGACGAGCCACTCAACGACATCGACGCCCTCGATCTCGCGCGGCAACTCGGCCAGCGCGATCGGGAGCGTCTCTTCTTCGTTGTAGCACGGTATCTGGATGATGAGCTTGGTCATGCGCTCTCCGCGTCCCGGCCTTTCCGGCATGTGTCGAGAAGTCCCCCTACGACGTAACCAGCGTATACGAACACGAGCGGCACGGCATGGAACGCCACGCGCGCGAAGCTATCGGCCGGGCTCAGTCTACCTGTATGGCTCGTGCCATGCACGACGACCGCGACCGCGAAGAACTGCGCGATCGCGTAGAGGTGCAGCACGGGCCAGCGCCAGTGGGCCCAGAGGCTCCAGGTGGCCAAGGAGAGCGCGACGAGCGCCGCAGCCACCAGCCAGAGGTTGCCGTACCCGCCCGAGCGTGTGAGGTTGCCGATCATGTTGGAGGTCGCGGCCGCGAATCCGGCGGGGTTGCGGGCAGCCATGACAGCGATGGCGGCGGCGTTGGCAGTGAGCGCGAGCCCGAGCAGCAGCCCCTTCCTGCCAATGACCGCTCGCGCACGCGGGGCTCGTTCGGCTATCGCTGCAGCCGCCACTGTCGCGATTCCCGCTGCCGCGAGGCCGATGATGAGCGCGGCAGTCATGTTGCCCGACAACTTGGGACCGCGCCACAGGCCGAGCCTCAGCAGCGCCGTGCCGTAGACGGCGGCGACCGGCGCGAGCAGCGCTGCCAGGTACGCGAGAATCGTCGCAGGAGTCGTGCCGGTGCGTTCGAAGCCCGCGATCGCCACGAGCACAAGCACGGCGAACGCGTACGCGAGCCCGTCCGGGCGCGCGAGCACGAGACCCGCTGTCGCGACGCCGGCGACGACGAGCCACGCGCGGGCGGCGAGGGCGGACGGCGCGGAGGTGGGCGCCGGGGCAGGGCGGGGCGTGGCGGCGGGGGCGGACGCGGGCCAGAACGCGCGGCGAACGGCCAGCACGGCCAGCAGCAGGTAGCACGCCGAGATCATGTGGCTGTGAACGTACAGCGTGTGAGCCAGGAACGGAGCCGTGGTCACGAGAAGCAGCGTGATGATCGCGGCAAGTGCCGTGCGGGCCGCCGGCAGGAGCGTGCGAGACACAGCCCCGTACGTCTCGGCCGCGACCCAGACCGCGACATGCAGTGCCAATAGCGGCCAGACGGTCGATACCCAGTCCAGGCCGAAGAGTCGGCCAGCAGCCAGAATCGACGGAATCAGCGGGCTGTACGCGCCGACGATATTCGGTGTGAACCTGCCGGTGTCAAAGAGCCACATCGCCGAGGACTGGTAGTGGAAGATGCTGTCGAACGCCGCCGAGGTCCAGCCGCTCGCTGCGAGTGCGGCCGCGACCGCGGCGAGAGCGCCCCCGGTGGCCGCGAACGTCCACGCCGCGGGCGCGGAGGGCGCGCCGGGGCCGCCTGCCGCACGCGGGCCGCTACCGCGCGGCGCGCCCATGGCCTGCGTGAGCGCGAGTCCCGCACCCGAGAAGACCGCCGCACCTGCCAGCGCTATCTGCCACGTACACGCGTGCCGGACGACCGCGCTCACGCAGGCCACCGCGCTCCAGCCGAGGAGCCCGACGGGGTATGCGACAGCGTGGTAGCCGGCCGCTCCGAGGCGGCGAGCGAGCGGCGCGAGCGCGATCCAGCCGAGCGCGAGCGTAGCGAGCGTGAAGGCGGCGGCAGCGATCACGGTGTGCCCCCGCTCGGTATCGTCCCGGCGAGTCCCTCGGGAACCACGTACAGCGTGCTCCTGCCGGTGTCCGCATAGAGCACGAACCGCATCGCAGGCTCGTCCGGTCGCACGCCGAACACTCCCTTGGGATAGGCAACGAGCCGCCCTGCGATCTTCCATCGCTGGATCGTCGCAGCCCCGACACGAGCGTCGTACTTCGCGACCGTAGCAGCGCCGCCTACGAACGGATCGATGAGTCTGGGATCTATCGTCTGCTGATCCGCCCCGGCGAACCTGTCAGGCTTGACGTTGACCAGATCGTCGCGATCCTCAGGCACTACAAGCGACTCCACGACCCCGTCCGAGAGATCGCGCGCCGCAATCGCAACGATAACGCTGAGCGTCCGCGCACGACTCTGCGCGCCGGCGACCTCCTCGAAACCCGCAGCCCGGAACGGACGCGGGAGCTTCCAGTGCCCGGGCAGCGTCACGAGGTCGACAACGAGCACCGCCCCGAGCACGGCGAGCGCGGCAAGCGCCACGAGCGCTCCCGTGCGCTTCGAGCCGGACTGAAAGCGGGCGGCAGGTTCCATGTCCTCCCCGAATGCGTCTCACAATGATGACGTCGGTCCCAAACCTCGACGAACCGCCGCCTCAGTCCTCGGCGAAGTACCTCATCGACGTCTTCTTGAACTCACGCGTAGAGTACAGCAGTCGCGGCGCGGGCAGGCCAACGGCCTCCTGGATGCGTCGTGCGACGTCCTCGCACTCCTCGGACGTGCGCCCGTGGATCATCGTGTAGAGGTTCGCCGGCCACTGGGACAGCCGAGGACGCTCGTAGCAGTGGCTGACCTCCTTGAAGGACGCCATGATCTGTCCGACCTCCTCGATGCGCTCCGGAGGGCAGTCCCATACGCCCATCGCGTTGGCGGCGAAGCCGGTCTTGTGGTGCTTGATCGCCGCACCGAACCGTCGAATGACGCCGCTCTCCACCCACGCCTGGGTGCGCCCGATCGTCCAGCGCTGCGTCTCGTCCACGCCCTGCATCTCGAGCATGGCATGCAGCTCCTCGAACGGATGCTCTCCGGTCGGCAGGTCTTCCTGCAGCAACCGCGCTAGCGCCCTCTCGTCCTCGGAAAGCTCGACCGCCTCCGTCTCCGCAGGCTTCACGATCGGCGGCGCGTCGGTCCGCGCTCCCCGCTCACCGGTCAGATCGAAGTCGACCCTGATCTTGAAGAGCCGGATCGCCGGCAGGTCGAGTATGTCGTCGATACCGCTGCGCTCCGCGATCTCGCCAAGGATCTCCTCGATGCGCCCGGCCGATTCCGCGATGAGCGTGAACCAGACGTTGTAGCGGTCCTGCCGCAGGTAGTTGTGGGTGACGTTCGGATACTCGCCAATGATCGCCGCGACCTCGTCGACCCGCGCTTCCGGCGTCGCGATCGCACACAGTGTAGAGCGGTAGCCGAGGCGGTGGCTGTCGAAGATCGCGCCTACACGCCGGATGACGCCGGTCAGCCGCATCTTGACGACGCTATCGAGCACGTCCATCTCGGTCGTCTCGAACCCTGCCTCAGAGAGCCGCGCCGCTAGCGTGCAGTACGGCGAGTCGTCGATCGGGAAGCCGGCCTGGATCTCGGTGAGCACCCGGCGGTCGAGCTCGGTCAGCTCGCTTCCCGAGTCCGCAGCCCCCGCGGCACCCACGCCCGCCATTGCGTCCGCCGCGCTCATGCGCCGTGCCCGTCGCCGGTCGTCGAGACACCCACGTCCTCGGCGGCCTCTTCGAGCGTGCATTCGCCCTTCCACGCGGGCGGTTCGTAGACGCAATACGGCTCGGCCTCCATGTAGTCACCCGTGATCTCGAGAGCCCGTGCCCGGCACCCGCCGCAGACGGCCTTGTACTCGCAGGCCCCGCACTTGCCCTTGAGCAGCGAGTAGTCGCGCAGGTCGCCCAGGACCTTCGACTCGGTCCAGATCTCCGAGAACGGCTGTTCCTTGACGTTTCCAAGCTGCATATCGAAGTAGCCGCACGGCTGGATGTCGCCCACGTGGCTGACGAAGCAGAAGGTGATGCCGCCAAGGCACCCGCGCGTCATCGCGTCGAGCCCGTACTCCTCGCGGGTGACCTTCTTGCCCTCGGCCTTGGCCTTCTGGCGGATGATGCGGTAGTAGTGCGGCGCGTCGGTCGGCTTGAAGTGCAGCGGCGAGGTCTTCTGCCGCTCGTAGGCCCACTCGAGCACCCGTTCGTACTCGGCGGGTGGCAGCTCCTTCTCGAGCAGGTCGCTACCGCGCCCTGTCGGGACGAGCATGAAGATGTGGAACGCATCCACGCCGAGGTCCTCGGCGAGTGTGTGCATCTCCTCCATCTTGTCGGCGTTGAGCGTCGTGACGGTCATGTTGATCTGGACGCCTACGCCGTGCCGCTTGGCGATCTTGATGCCCTCGATCGTGGCGTCGAAGCACCCCGCCTGACCGCGGAAGGCGTCGTGCTCCTCTGCGGAGGGGAAATCGACGGACACGCTGATGCGCGGGATCTTGTGCGCGGCCATCTGCGCCGCGATCTCCTCGGTGATGAGCGTGGCGTTCGTGCCGATGACCGGCATCGCGCCCGCTCCTTGCGCGTAGTCGACGATCTCCCAGATGTCGGGCCGCATGAGTGGCTCGCCACCGGTAAGGATGATGATCGGGTTCGTGATGGTCACGATGTCGTCGATGACCGACTTGATCTGGTCGAGCTTCAGCTCACCTTCGTAGTGGCCGAACTCCGCGGCCGCGCGGCAGTGCGCGCAGGAGAGGTTGCACGAGCGCGTGATCTCCCACGCGATGATGCGCGGCGCCTTGATGCCCGTGCGCTCCTGGTATGCGATCGCGGCAGGCCCGCCACCGGGACGGAAGCCCACCGAGCGCGCTCCGCCGTGCCGCTGGCGCTCGCCGCCCGGCCCGCCGGGAGTGCTCGCTGGGTGGTTGACGGGGGGACCGGCGGTCGTTCGGGGATGACCGAAGGGAGCCTCCGCAGGGCGGTCTTGGCCCGAGGACAGCGACTGGAGGTCGTCCCCGCGACCGCCGAGGGGCACCGAGATGCCAACCTCCCCGCAGCCAGCCTCGGCGTCCGCCATCTCCTGCTCATCGATCGTGGGAGCCTCGTCGCCGAACTCCTCGCCCAGTTCGAGGTCGGGTCGGGCGTCAGGGTTTCCTACATTGTCCGTCATGCTTGATATGCTCCTTCTCTAATCCGGTCCACACCGAGTCTGCAAGAATCGCGCCTCGCGCGCCACCGGGAATGACTCCTATGTGATTCCGGCAAACCATTTCCACGCCGGGACGATCTCAACGGTGCCGGGGCCGATGCCGATGCTGTCCTCGGCGCGCAAGCTCACCATCGTCGCACTGCCGAGACCCAGCTCCGACATCGCTTCACCGAGTGCACGCGTCTCGCGCAGCAATGTCGCCTCGCTCCCTGGTTCCGCACACACCTGGACGAGTTCGCGAGACGTGCCCGCCTCAACGTCGCCGATCACGAAGTCGACCTCATGACCACTCTGCGTCACGTAGTACGATATCGCGCCGTCCCGCAGACGACCGAGGCGGCGGCGAAGTTCAACGTACACCGCAGTCTCGAGTCGCGCACCCACGTTTTCGGCCGCAGCCACCGAGACGGCTAGGGCAAGGCCCGGATCGATCGCGTAGATCTTGCGTGGCAAGCGCACCCGCTCCGAATGCGAGACACGAAACGCGCTCACCGGGGAGACCAGATACGCGTCGGTCAAGTGATCGAGCAGCGCGTGCAGCGTGTTCTTGCCCACTTCGATGCCGAGCGACCTCATCGACTGGTACGTCTTGTTCACCGAGAACAGGCTACCCGTTTGCCGAAGGAGACTCAGCGCGAACCACCTCGCTGACGAGGGGCTGGCTCCGCCATGTCTCTCGATCACGTCGCGCACGACCACGAGCTCCACGTAGTCCTGCAGTGTTCGCACGCGTTCCGGATACTCGAGTCCTTGCACCGCAGGGAACCCGCCGACCTCGAGATAGCGGTCCAGATGAGCCTCGAGAAGGGAGCGTCGCCGAGGACCAACGGGCTCGTCGCCGAAGGCGATCCCGACGTGGCGCGCCGACTCCTGGAAGCTGAACGGCAACACCTCTACGGCTGCGCCACGACCGCGGAACTCGGTCGCCACCTCGGTTGAGAGCAGTTTGGCCGAGGAGCCGGAGACGAACAGTCTCGCCTCCTCGGTATCCAGAACACGGCGCGCGAATCGCGACCACCCGTCGACAACCTGTATCTCATCAAAGAACAGGAACGCACCCGCTTCGCGAGCCTGAGGTTCGTGCCGGTAGAACGTTTCAAGCGCCTCCGAGAGCGTCTCGAGCGTCGGACGACCGAGACGGTCGTCTTCGAGGTTCAGGTACAGCATCCGTCGCTTGTCGACGCCGCTCTCGACGAGTCGCTTCATCTCCTGAAACAGCAGGTACGTCTTCCCCGACCGGCGCATGCCGACGAGCACGCTGGCGGTGTTTGGAACCTCGGGCAGCACGATATCGCGCGTGGTGAGGTCCGGCAACGGACGCTCCTGGAACTGCCCTATGAGAGTCTCGAGTGCATTCACGATGTGTCACTCCCTGAGAGACACATTATCACGGATGTGTCTCTCAGTGCAAGCCACATATGCCCCAGTGTGTATCTCGATGAGAGACACGTCGAAGATGGCGCAGGGCCCTCGAACGCGGACCGCTGGCCCGTTAGCCCTTCTTGAGCCAGCGTGCTGCGTCCTTGGCGTGATACGTGAGGATAAGGTCCGCACCGGCGCGCTTGAACCCGGTGAGCGTCTCGAGCACGACACGCTTCTCGTCGATCCAGCCGTTGGCTGCGGCTGCCTTCACCATCGCGTACTCGCCGCTCACGTTGTAGGCGGCCGTCGGATAGCCGAAGTCGTCCTTCACGCGGCGGATGATGTCCATGTAGGCAAGCGCCGGCTTGACCATGACGATGTCGGCACCTTCGTCGATATCGAGCGCGACCTCGCGCATCGCCTCGTCACCGTTGGCGGGATCCATCTGGTAGGCGCGGCGATCGCCGAAGGCGGGAGCACTGTCGGCAGCGTCGCGGAAGGGCCCGTAGTACGCGCTTGAGTACTTGGCAGCGTAGCTCATGATCGGAGTGTCGGTGAAACCCTCGGCGTCGAGCGCAGAGCGGATCGCCGCGACACGCCCGTCCATCATGTCGCTCGGGGCAACCATGTCCGCGCCTGCCTCGGCGTGGCTGAGCGCGGTCGACGCCAGCATCTCCAGCGTCACGTCGTTCATCACGCAGCCGCCCTCATCGATCGCACCGCAATGGCCGTGCGAGGTGTATTCGCACATGCACACGTCCGTGATCACGTAGAAGTCCGGGTCGTGCGCCTTGATCGTGCGGATCGCCTGCTGAACGATGCCGTCGGGGTCCATGGCACCGCTTCCGGCCTCGTCCTTGACCGACGGGACGCCGAAGAGGATGACGGCCGGGACGCCGAGCTTCTTGAGTTCGTCGATCTCGCCGGGCAGCTGGTCGAGCGAAAGGTTGAACTGACCCGGCATCGAGACGATCTCCCGGCGCACGCCCTTGCCGAACTCGACAAACAGCGGGTATATCAAGTCGCCTGCATCAAGCGTGGTCTCGCGCACCATCGAGCGCAGAACCTCGCTCTTGCGAAGCCTCCTCGGACGGTAGGTTGGAAACTCCATGGGGGTGCCTTCCTACTCGACGAACTCCTCGATCTTGATGGGCTCGTTCGCGCCGGTGTCCTCGGCGGCCTTCTTGGCAACAACGCCGGTCTGGAAGTCGACCCAGCGTTTGAAGATCATCACGGCCCAGATCGCGACGACCACCATGGCGATCCAGTACAGCACCTGGATCGTGGGGCCGGCGTAGTACATGAACTGCTGGAACCAAGCGTCAAAACCCGAAGCGGCGGTCGTTGTCATTCCGATTCTCCCTCTTCGTCTGCGACCCGTGCGGGCCCCATTGTTGCGGCGCCCCTCCCCGGCACCCGCCAAGGAGTTCCACGCCATCCATTGCATCGTACCCGTAGAGCAGGTCGAGGCGCTCCGCATGCGCGGACCGCCTCGACAGAATCACCTGGTGGAGACGAGCGGATTCGAACCGCCGACCTCTGCCGTGCGAAGGCAGCGCTCTCCCAACTGAGCCACGTCCCCATCTCGCGCCACGCCCCGGAGGGGCGCAGAGCATACAGTAGTCTGCCGAGCGTATCGCTCTTTGTCAATTCCGGCCGCAGCTGCCGCACACCCGCACGTGCGCACCCATCGGGTGCATTCTCGCTGCTAGTCGACCTCGCCACCGACAGGCGCTCCGGTCTGGGCAGCCATTTCGCCTTCCGCAAGATCGACCACGTCGGCCACTTCGGCAAGCCCGATCTCCTCGTCCGTGAGGTAGCACGCAGGGTCCGGTGCCCAGAGGTCGCCGGTGGCTGCCTCGGCACGCACGCGGAAGTTGCCGCCGCAGATCTGCAGCCACGTGCACTCGGCGCAGCGGCCGGTCACATACGGCCTCTTGTCCTTGAGACGCTTCATCATCTCGGACTGCTCGGTATCGCCCGAGACATCCGTCCAGATCTGCGAGAACGGACGCTCGCGCACGTTGCCGAGCGAGAAGTGACGCCAGAACTGGTCGGCATAGACCTCGCCGTTCCAGCTCACGCAGCCGATGCCGTTACCGGTCGAGTTGCCCTGGTTCCACTGGAGGAGCTGCAAGACGTCCTCGGCACGTTCGGGGTCCTCTTTGAGCATCTCCATGTAGACGAACGGACCGTCGGCGTGATTGTCGACGGTGAGGACCTCGGGCTCGAGGCCCTTGTCGAACATCGCCTTGGTCTTGTCCATGATGAGGCGCACGGCCTGTCGCGTCTCATCATGGTCCAGGTCTTCCTTCATGAGCTCGGAGCCGCGACCGGTATAGACAAGGTGATAGAAGCACGCCCGCGGGATGTTCTCTTCCTCCATGACCTTGAAGATCTCGGGGATGTCTTGCCAGTTGCGCTTGTTGATCGTCATGCGCAGGCCGACCTTGATGCCGGCGTCCCGCGAGTTGCGAATGCCTGCGATAGCCTTGTCGAAGCTGCCCGGGAGGCCGCGGAACTTGTCGTGAGTCTCACGCCCGCCGTCGAGGGAGACTCCAACGTACGAGAGGCCTACCTCGGCGAACTGCTTGGCCTTCTCAGGAGTGATGAGCGTTCCGTTGGTGGAGATGACGACGCGCATGCTCTTGGACTTGGCGTAGTGCATGAGTTCGAGAAGGTCCCGGCGGATCGTCGGCTCGCCGCCGGAGAACAGCAGCACCGGCGCGCCGTAGTCCGCCAGGTCGTCGATCATCGCCTTGCCCTCTTCGGTGCTCATCTCGCCGGGGTAGTTGCGGTCCTCGGACTGTGCGTAGCAGTGCACGCACTTGAGGTTGCACCGCTGGGTGCAGTTCCACACGACGACGGGCTTCTTGTCGCGGCTGAACTGCAGCAGATCGCTCGGTAGCTGCGCCGAGTCGCGATCGTAGCGCAGCACGTCACCAGGTTCGACGGCCCCGCAGTATAGCTTCGAGATTCCAATCATGTTTCGTGTGTCCTTTCCGTAGCCGCCGGCACGGCGCTAGCATTCTCCGTAGTGGTCGCACACGGCCTGTACGAGGCCGGGAATCGTGAACTCAGCCGCCTCGACGCCGACCGCTAGCCCAAGGCCGCGCGCAGTGTCACTCGTGATCGGTCCAATCGATGCCACGAGCACGTCGCGCATCACATCAGCAACCTCCGTGCCCTCGGGAAGGCCTTCCTCGGCAAGTGCGAAGAAGTTCTTCACCGTGGAGCTCGAGGTGAAGGTCACACAGTCGACGCTGCCTTCGGCCAGTCGCTGCACCACACTTGTCTCGCCCACGCCAAGGACAGTGCGGTAGACCGGCGCGACGTCGACGATCGCGCCGCGCTCCCGCAGCGTGTCGGGGAGCACCTCGCGCGCTTCGAGCGCCCGCGGGATGAGCACGCGGCTGCCCTTGCCGACTCCGCGCTCGATGAAACCCTCGAGCACGCCTTCGGCGCGGTATTCGACCGGGACGTAGTCAGGGCGGATACCGTGTTCCATGCAACGCGCTGCGGTCGCGGGGCCGATAGCGGCAACGCGGCAGCCTGCGAGCTGACGCGCGTCGGCATCCATTTCCTCCATGCGCGCGAAGAACTGCTCGACGCCGTTGACGCTCGTCAGCACGATCCAGTCGTACACCTCGATGTTGCGGATAGCCTCATCGACCAGGTCGAAACTCTCGGGATCGGTGATGCGGATCGTCGGGAATTCGAGCACCTCGGCGCCCAGATCGATGAGCTTCATCGACAGATCGCTTGCCTGCGCCCGCGAGCGGGTGACCACGACCGTCTTGCCGAACAGCGGCTTGGTCTCGAACCACGAGAGCTCCTCCCGCAGGTTCACGACCTCGCCGACGATGGTGATCGCCGGGGCCTTGAAGTTCGCCTCGGCGGCCTTGTCTGCAATATCGGCGAGCGTGCCGACAAGCGTCTCCTGCCGAGGAGTGGTCCCCCACCGGACGAGCGCAACGGGCGTCTCCGGCGAGCGACCATGCTCGATGAGCCGCGCGCTGATCTCAGGCAGGTTCTTGATGCCCATGAAGAAGCAGATCGTGCCGACTGCCGTGGCGAGCTTGTCCCACTTGACGTCAGAGGTCTCCTTGGTGGGATCCTCGTGACCGGTCACGAACGCCACGTCGGTGGTCATGCCCCGGTGCGTGACCGGGATGCCGGCATAGGCGGGAGCAGCGTAGCCGCTCGAGATGCCTGGGACGACCTCGAAGCGAACGCCGACCTCTTTCAGTGCGAGCGCTTCCTCGCCTCCCCGGCCGAAGATGAACGGGTCGCCGCCCTTGAGACGCGCAACGATCTTGCCGCCGTCCTCCTGGGCCTTCTCGACGAGTAGCGCGTTGATCTCGTCCTGAGTGACATGCTTGGAGAAGCCCTTCTTGCCCACGTAGATGAGCTCGGCGTCCTCGCGCGCAGCCGCAAGAAACCGCGGGTTGGCGAGATAGTCGTAGATCACGATGTCGGCCTCGGCAAGGCATTCCATGCCGCGGATCGTCATGAGCCCCGGATCGCCCGGTCCGGCGCCGATCAGGTACACGATGGGAGCACCCATCAAACCTCCTCAAGACTGTAGGGTGTGTCGTCCGTTGCCACGCAAACGGCCTGCCGAGGACTTACGTCTCGAGCAGCCCGTCCACGCTACCCCCCGCGGCTTCGGCCGCGCCCCGTATCTGCTCGAGAACCTCGCCTGCGCCCATGTCGATCATCCGGTCGACCATGGCCAGTCCCAACGTCTCGGGCTCTGCCGGAGAGCCCTCCAGGTAGTGGCGGAGGATCGTCTTGCCATCCACCGAACCCACGAAAGCGTCCATCACGAGCTTGTCGCCCTCGATGCGCGCGTACGCGCCGATCGGGACCTGGCAACCACCCTCGAGCTTGCGCATGACCACCCGCTCGGCGGTCACGCAGATCTGCGTCTCGGTGTGCGTGAGCTTCTCGCACACGTCGCGCATGAAGTCGTCGTCGGTGCGTATTTCGACGCCGATGGCGCCTTGGCCTACCGCCGAGACCATCTGGTCAGACTCGATGTAGTGCGTGATGCGATCGGCCCAGCCCATGCGGGTGATGCCAGCGCTCGCAAGAATGACCGCGTCGACCTCGCCGTTCTCGGCCTTGCGCATGCGAGTGTCGAGGTTGCCGCGCACGTCCACGATCTCGAGGTCCGGCCGCAGCGCAACCGCCTGGCTGCGGCGGCGCAGACTCGATGTGCCGAGCCGCGCGCCACGGGGCAGCGTTTCGAGGTTGTAGCCGGCGCCGCTCACCATGACGTCACGCGGGTCGACGCGCTCCGGTGTCGCCGCGATCTCCAGTCCCTCGGGAAGCTCGGTCGGCACGTCCTTCATCGAGTGCACGCACAGGTCCACTGTGCCCGCTGTCAGCTCGACTTCAAGCTCCTTGGTGAAGAGACCCTTGCCGCCGACTTTGGCCAGCGGCACGTCGAGGATCTTATCGCCGGTCGTCTTGATGATCATCAGTTCCACAGGAAGGCCGGTGATCTCTTCCACGCGGCCCTTGATGTAGTTGCTCTGCCACAGCGCGAGCTTACTGCCCCGCGTGCCGATGACGAGTCTTTCGCGACTAGCAGCCAAGCTGGTCTCCCATCTCCTTCTGCTCCTTCTCCGACGCCGAAGTGCGCTCCATCTTGCCAAGGAGCGTCTTCAGTAGGTTCGGATGCGGGCTTCTGCCCTCGGGGTTCTGGTCCAGCCCATAGAGGTAGCGCGCCGCCTCGACGTAGGCGATGCCGTAGCGCTCGCCCGCGATCTGCTTGAGGCGGTTCGTGGGCCCGTGCATCATCTTGTTCACGATTGCCGAGGACATCGCTTCGACCGCAGCGATCTCCTTCTCCGAGAGACCGCCGAGACGCTTGAGTGCGCGCGCGAGCTCCTCCTGACGGATGGCCTCGGCCTTCGCGCGCATCGCGGCCACCGTCGGCACGACCTCCATCGATTCGAGCCAGCCTTCGAAGACCCCCATCTCCTCGGTGATGATCACGTCGGCGCGCTCGGCCTCGCGCATTCGTTCGTCGAGGTTCGATTCGACGACTCCGCTGAGGTCGTCGATGTCGTAGAGGTAAACGTCGTCGATCTCGGCCACGGCCGGGTCGATGTCACGCGGAACGGCGATATCGATGAAGAACAGTGGTCGACCACGGCGGTGACGCCGCGCCTCGGCGACGGGACCCTTCGTGATGATGTACTCGGTCGCGGCGGTCGACGAGATGACGATGTCGGCCTCGACCATGCGCTCGAAGATGGCCTCGT
Source organism: Actinomycetota bacterium (assembly GCA_030682655.1). Classification (NCBI taxonomy): domain Bacteria; kingdom Bacillati; phylum Actinomycetota; species Actinomycetota bacterium. Next base: position 38,812 of record JAUXNU010000092.1, read on the forward strand.
AGTGGATCGGCTCCCCGTCGAAGCGTCCCGCGAGCTCGACCGCGCGCTCGTAGGTGCGGTTGGCCACGAGCACCTTTCTGACACCGTTGCTGAGCAGGTGCTTGGCGGTCAGCTCGCTCATCTTGCCGGCGCCCACCACGAGGATCGTGCGGCCCGCGAGCTCGTCGAAGACCTTCTTGGCCAGCTCGACGGCCGCGTAGCTTATCGATACCGCCGATTCGCCAATCGCGGTCTCGTTGCGCACGCGCTTGCCCACCTCGAAGCTCTGGCGGAACAGCTTGTTGAAGATGCGCCCGCACGCGTTGTGAGTGAACGCGTGGTCGTAGGCTTCCTTCACCTGGCCAAGAATCTGTGCTTCTCCGATGATCATCGAGTCGAGTGAAGCGACAACCCGGAACAGGTGACGCACGACGGCTTCACCCTCAGAGATGTATAGGTAGCGCACGAGGTCGTGACGGTCGAGATCGTGGTAGTCCGCCATGAAGTCGATGACGGCTCCGGGGCCGTCGGAATCGGCGGCAGTGACTGCGTAGATCTCGGTGCGATTGCAGGTAGAGAGGACGACCGCTTCGATGACGTCGGGTGAAGCGGTGAGTATCGCGAGCGCTTCTTCCTGGCGATTGGCCGGGAAGGTGAGCTTCTCGCGAATCTCGACCGGTGCGGTCTTGTGACTCAAACCGATAAGCGTCAGATGCATGCGGTCCTGTATCGCCTCACCACTGTGTAGACATAGGTACGCCCTCGCCGGAGCGGTGCGTGGTGTTCAGGCAAGCAGGCCCGGCGAGGGCGGAGTAGGATCACGCAAAACACGCACCTCTGCTAAATGCCTGAACAGCAGGAATTCTACCATTCCAAGGGGGTTCTCAGCAACGCGTGGGCCAGGTTGGGAAAGCTGCCGACACGCTCCTTGTGGCGGAACAAGTCACCATCCATCTGACACGGGCGCGAGGCGCGCTGCGTGTGCGTCTTTGCGTCGCAGAGACATGTCATCGCGTCGTCACCGACATGCGGCCGGTGTTCCCGCGCGCCCATCTCGGCGAAGTCCTCGATAGTCAGCGTGGCTGCTTCGCCGGAAGGACAAACGTCTCCAATCAGTCAGGCATGCCGCTAGTGCACGCCATCCGATGACGCCTCAATCGCGCTCTCCGGCACTTCGATCGTCACATCAGTGCCGAAGTCGGAGAACTCGTAGACCCAAACCGCCGGATTCTCGTCAGCCATGGTGAACTGTAGTCTGTGGATGAGGGAATCCCTCGTGCCAATCCAGACGTTGACGACAACCCATCGTCCTGGGGCGTCTGAACGGTCGCCAGCTACCACTATTGCGCGATAGTCGCCTTCGGGTATATCCAACTGCAACTGACGACACTCCACCCCACCCGTTGTTTCCAGTCCGTGATCTGCGACGCCGGTGCGGTCCTTCAACAAGGCAATGTATGCTTGGGGCGAGTACAGTTGAAGCGCCGCAAGTTCCTGGGTTCCGATCGTGCCAAAATGCACCCACGTGGAGCCATCACTCAACTGTGCATACGCCTCTTCGTCAACCACGCGCAAGCGGGACGTCTCGCCGCGTTCGGCGGCAATGAATCGCTCGAGGCCAATCTCGAAGTCGGAGCCCCGCATAGTGCCTCGCGCCTGCCCACTGTCATATGCGGAGTGCTTCTCGAGCAGGAATTCCATCCCCGAAGTATCGAGCATATTCTCGACCGCAGTCGCTAGGAGCGCATCCGGTGCGTGAGAGGTCTCGATGCTTCTCGGACCGCAGGCGACGAGTATGCATGCAAGCATGCAGAACTGGAGCGTGACGGCGATGGTCAGGAGCGACCCATGCCGAGGATTGACTCCTTCGCGGACTAACATTGGCACCTTCTCTCTCGGTCCGTGTACACACTCCCGGAGGCCGACCGACGGGGGATTGAACCGCATCTATCGTGCTCGGGACTCGCCCACCCTGTCTGCGAACTTGTTTAGATAGCCCACCGTGTTGTTCTTTGCCCTTTCGACCCGTCTAGCGATGTTGTACGGCGGATCGGGATCGTCGAAGCGACCATCCCTGAGAACGAATCCATACCATCCGTGAACAAGCGGCTCAACATTCCCGTGCGCGTAGGCATCCTGAACCGCGTGGACGCCAAGCCCAAGTTCAAAGAGTCCCTGACGCCTACTGTACGTGCGCATGTCGTTCCTATTCCACAGCTCGACGGCAAGATCCCTTTGTCTGACGGCATAGCCGCGCCTTGAGTCCACGCGATCAAGCTCGAAGACCGTGCTCTCGAAGGTATATGCCTTCTCCCAGAAGTAGCGCAGGTCCGTGTTGAAATGATGCGGGCAGTAGAACGGTCCCATTCCCATGGGGCGGATGTTGGATCTCCAGTAGCTCCCATCAGCAATCAGGTCCGCCCGACGCGCGTTCCATTGGAACTTGTTCTCCACAATATCCAATGTCCACGGACGGTGCTCATCACGACGCCCCCAGAGCCCCGAATCGTCCGTCTTCTCAACGGGCGCACCCGCACAGTACTGGTACGCGCTCTCTTCGCCATCGGCGCGAACCGGGTCCTTGGAGACACAGTCGATTCCACTTGCACCATCCTTCCGCCGAGTTATACTTTCGGTATGAAGACGGCGATCTCGATACCCGACGACGTGTTCTCGGACGCGGAAGAGCTTGCGCGGGAGCTCAATCAGTCCCGCAGCCAGCTCTACAGCCGCGCCGTTCGCGAGTATGTCGCTCGCCACTCCGCCGACAGCGTCACAGCGGCGCTCGACAGCATCTGCGCGGAAGAACCGAACCCCAACAACGACTTCATCAAAGCCGCGGCCAAGTGCACGCTTGAGCGGTCTGATTGGTGATATCTCAGGGGGAGATATGGTGGGCGGACCTGGGTGAACCAATCGGATCAGCACCTGGATTCCGACGTCCCGTAGTCATTGTGCAAAGCGACTCGTTCAATCGCAGTCGCATCTCAACGGTCGTGTGCGTGCCACTCACCAGCAACATGCGTTGGGCCGAAGCTCCCGGCAACGTGCAGCTCGACTCGGCTGCGACGGGGCTTCCCAAAGACTCTGTGGCCAACGTCTCGCAGATCGTCTCGCTTGACCGAGCGATCCTCACCGAGCGTGCAGGTCACTTGCCGCAGGGCAAGCTGGAACTCGTGCTGTACGGGATCGACGTCGTCCTCGGCCGCTAGCCTTTGCGGGCTTTGCGCACATCCCCGTCGACGATCGAGAAGAAGATCTCGGGCCACACACCCTTGAGCCTGAAGTAGAAGCGGCTCAGAGCGTCCGGGATGATGTAGTACTTGTCTTTGTCCACCCCGCGAAGAATCGCCTCGGCGACCTTCTCGGGCGGGATCGCCTTGATGTTGCCGGCGATGACGTCGGTCTCCACCGGCCGCATGGTCTTCTCGGCCGCAAGCGCCGGCGTGTCGGTATCGGGCGGGCAGACGACGTGCACGCTTACGCCCTCGGGCTTCATCTCGAACCGCAGCGCCTCGGTGAATCCCATCACCGCGTACTTGGCAGCCGAGTACCCCGTGTACCCGTATATGCCAAGGAAACCCGCGATGCTCGATACGTTCACGATGTGCCCGCTGCCGCGCGCGATCATGTACGGAACGGCTGCTCGGCACGGATAGACCACGCTCAGGAAGCCGTTCTCGAGGTTCTCCGTGATGCGGGTAAGGGGCATCTTCGCGAACTCGCCGGGAAGGATCACTCCCGCGCTATTCACAAGGACGTCGGGCACGAGACCCTCGTCTGTGAAGCGCTCGATCGCCGCGCGCGCCTGGTCGAACACCGAAAGGTCGGCTCGCGCGGTGAGCACACGCTGCTCGGGACTGCGGCGGGCAGCCTCGATCTCCTTGCGTGCGCTTGCGAGCTTCTCGGGGTTGCGTCCCACGATCGCGACGTCGCAGCCGCGCGCGGCGTAGGCCTTGGCGGTCGCAAGCCCGATCCCGCTCGACCCGCCCGTGACGATGACATTGTTGATGTCCTCGGCCATCTCAGCCCTTCTGGTGGGGTGCGGACTCGCCAAGGGCGAACTCGCGGAAGACATCCTCGGCGCTCGGCGCTGCACCGCTGGCGACGCGGTCGAACAAGTCAGAGTCGGCCATGGCCTCGAAGATCGGCTTGCGATCCTCTTCGTCACCGGGGATGCGCGCCATCACGAGCGAGCGGACCTCGGCGAGCAGCGTCACGTAGGCGCCCCACTCATCGCCGAACTCGCTCTCAAGGCGCTTGCGAAGTCGCTTGGCCACAGTCGGTGCGGCCCCCGCGGTGGAGATCGCAATCTGCAGCGGGCCGCGCTGCACGATAGATGGCACGATGAAGTTGCACAGCTCCGGCACGTCTACCACGTTCACGAGGCAGCCCATTCCCTCGGCCTCCTGATAAACAGCGCGGTTGACCTCGGTATCGTCGGTCGCACAGATCACGATGAAGGCACCGGCCAGGTCGCCGCGGATGTAGCCACGTTCCTCGTGCTCGATGCGCCCTTCGGCAACGAGCGCGTCGATCCCCGGCGTCGCGAGCGGGGCGATGACGACAACGTCCGCGCCATAGCGCAGCAGCGTCTCGATCTTGCGCCCGGCCACGGTTCCACCACCCACCACGACCGCGAGGCGGTTGTGAAGGTCAAGGAAGACCGGGTAATAGGGGCTCGTGTACTCCTCGGCCACCTGTCTGCCCCCTAGAGCGCGAAGACGTGGAAGCCGACAGGCAGCATGCGAGCAATGACGGCAAGCACGATCACGAACACGAGGCCGGCGACCGCGATGTAGGACGTCGTCCGGCGCGACGCGCCGTGGCGGTACAGAAGTACCAGGTAGGCGCAGAAGCACAGCCAAACCACGCCCGACATCATGATGCGCGGGTCTGCCCACCAGCCCTGCACATCGGTTTCGATGGCACGAATCATGCCGAGGAGCATCCCCGCCGTGTACAGCGGGAACCCGAGCACGATGGGACGGCGGGCAAGCGTCTGCGTCTTCGCGAGCGACGGCAGGCGGCGGAAGAGCACGGTCGTCTTGTGCTGCTTGAGCTGAGAGTCCTGGATGATGTAGAGCAGCGACGCCGCGCCTCCGATGGCGAAGCCCGCGTTGGCGAATGTGATAAGCGCCACGTGGATACCGACGCGCCAGCTGTCGAGCAGCGAGAGTTCCTCGGCTGACAGGCCCTTGGGAGTGGCTCCCGAAAGGAACTGCGCGATTATCAGCAGTCCGACCGCAGCCGGAACCAGGAAGGTGCCGTAGGTCTTGATCTTGATGAGGTGCTCGACCACGAAGTACACGAGCAACAGCGCCCAACCAAGCAGAACGATGGTGTTGTACGGGCCGGTTAGCACCGTGCCGCCGGTGACGCGTGAGCGAAGACCGATCGACGCGGTCAGGGTCAGGAAGCCCGCGCCCGTGAGAAACCGCGCCCACCATGAAAAGGCCGCGCGCTTGGTCACGAACTGGTACGCATAGAGTACGGTCGCGCCGATTAGGAGCGCGAGCGCGATCCAGCCACTCAGAACCGCTGCCTGTTCCACGCGCGCACCTCCTCCGGGGGTAGTTCGACGCCCCTCATCTTATACGAACGACCCCGCACGCGCGCTACTCAGCGGCGCCGCGACGCGCAACAGATTCCTCGAGCACCGCGATCTCCTTCTCGAGGCGCATAGCACGGCGAAGCACCATGCTTACATAGCCAATGAGTGCCGCCCACAAGATGCCGTACGCGGCGATCACGTAGGGCGCATCCGCCATTGCCAGCTTGTAGAGCTCTGCATTCGTTGCGTCCATGTCCGAACCGACCTCCTTCGTGCAAACGGCCTCGCAGGCCGCTAGCTTCCGAGTGTCTCCTTGACTGCCTCGAGGCGCTCACGGAACCGCTCCTCGGACATACGTACGACGTAGATCGTGTAGCCGACCAGCAACATACCGACCTGGGCCACGATGAAGGGCACGAGTTGTGAAGTCGCGATTCCCCCCTCGGTGAACACCACGGGGTGGCTCGAAGGAAGGATGCGCGTAACGAGGAACGAGATCGGCACGTCGATGACGGCAATGAGCGCGAAGACCGCGCCGTAGACCGCGCGACGCTCCTCGTCCTCGATTGAGTTGCGCAAGACGAAGTAGGCGATGATGAGCAGCGTCATGATGAAGTACGTCGTCAGGCGCGGCTCCCACTCCCACCAAACGCTCCACGACGCGCGCGTCCACAGCACTCCGGTGATCATCGTGAGCACCGTGAACACGAGCGCGGTCTCCATGGCGATGCGACCCTTCGTGTCGTATTCGCGACGGCGCGTCATGAGGAAGCGCACCGCGAAGTACGCCGCGACGGCAAACACGAGGAACGACGCCTCGGCCACCGGCACGTGGAAGTAGAAGATCTTCTGGCTGAACCAGGCGATGCCATAGTGAAAGCCCCCGGCGGTCTGGTTCACGAGCGGCCGCGCGGTGTCGAGCGCGTTCGGGACTGACACCGTCCCGAAGCTCGGCACCTCGGCGGTGAAGAAGGCCATGAAGAAGGCCACCGTCGTGAGCACCCCGCCAAGGAGCAGCATCCCAAGCGCAATCCTGAGCTGTTTCACTCCCCACTACCTCCTTATGAGCTGCGACCCGGCACGCCTACGCGCCGATGACGAACTCGTAGAGTCCAAAGGCTGCGAGCAACATGATGGCATCGTATCCCGCCACAAGCCCCATGCCCTGCCAGAACTGCTGCACCGACCCGTCGCCTCCGAGAATAGCGGCAGTCGTGGCCGAGACCGCCGCAAGCAGAAGCGGGTACATGAGCGGCACCATGAGCACCGTGAGAACGAAGTCCTTGCCGCTCGTGTTCACCGACATGGTAGCGAGTAGTGTGCCGATGCCCGCGATACCGATGGAGCCCGCCATGAGCACCAGCGGAATCATCCACCACTCGCCGCCGAAGGCGCTCCCCTGCAAGAACATGAATGCGAAGAACGGCACGGTGAGCACCTCGACGATGCCAAGGAAGATCAGGTTGCCGGTCGCCTTGGCGAAGAAGATGATCGGCCGGTCGACCGGGGAGAGCAGCAGTGCCTCGAGGCAGCCCTGGTCCTTCTCGTGCACGAGCGAGCGGTTCAGACCGAGCATGGATGTGAACACGAACGCCAGCCAAAGCAGGCCCGCCGCGATCTGGCGCGGGTCGAAGGCCGAGCCGGACTGAGAGAGCGCGACCTGATAGATAACCATCGTGAGCACGGCGTACAGTGCCATCGAGGTGACCATCTCCTTGGTGCGCATCTCCATGACGATGTCTTTGCGCAGTATCGCGCGGAACTGACGGGCGGAAAGCCCGCGAGGTGCGGCGGCCGAGGTCGAGGGCGCGCTGCCGGCCTGCTTGGTCATCTACGCCACCCCCATTCCTACGGTGGAGCGGTAGGTGGCGGCGAACTCGGCCTCATCGAGCCCGCTCTTGGGCTCGGAGAGCACGACCTTGCCCTTGGCAAGAATGAGCGCGTGGCTGCAAAGCTCGAGGCCTTTCGCGAGGTCGTGGCTGATCATCACGAAGGTGTGATCGGCGCGGATCTGCGCGATGAGGTTGTCGAAGATGTCCATCGCGTGCGGGTCGAGCCCCGAGTACGGCTCGTCGAGAAAGAGCACGTCCGGGCGATGCAGAAGCGCGCGAGCGATGGAGAGACGCTGCAGCATGCCGCGCGAGAACGTGCGCGTAGGGTCGAGCCTGCGGTGGTCGAGCTCGACCGCGACGAGCAGCTCGCGCACCCGATCTGACGCGTTCTCGACTCCGTACATCTCCGCAAAGAACAACAGATTCTCCTCGGCGGAGAGATCGGGGTACAGCAGCGGGTTATGGCTGATAAGCCCTATGCGGCTGCGCAGCGCGACCGCGTCCTCAACGACGTCCAGGTCGCAGATGCGCGCAGCGCCCTTGCTCGGCGCCATGAGCGTCGTGAGCACCTTGACGAGCGTGGTCTTGCCGGCACCGTTGGGACCGAAGACCGAGAGAAACGCGCCGCGCGGCAGCTCGAAGCTCACGCTGTCGAGCGCTTTGCGCACGCCAAAGGTCCGGGTCAGTTCCCGGACCTCGACGGCGGTCTCCGTGCAGGCGTCGCCCATGGGTCTCCTGTCAGGCAGCAAGCTGCTTCTTAGGATACGACGCCAGCCCCGTGCCGAGGATAGTCAGCACGAAACCGAACCACGCCCAGCTGATGAGCGGGTTGATCTTGACGTTCAGAGACAGCGTGTTCTCGTCGGCGCCTTCGAGCACGACGAAGACATCGTGGAGCGGCTCGACGGTGACGTCGGCTTGGAGCTTAGTCTGGCCCTGGCGGTAGAAGGAGATCTGGCCCGGCTTGACCGTCCCGGCAGGCTTGCCGTCCTTGTCAAGCAAGAATGTCGCCTCGGTGACCACGTCGCCGTTGGGCAGGTTCTGCTCCTCCAACCCCTCGAACGTGAAGGTGTAGACCCCGGCCTCGAAGGTCGCGCCCGGCTTGTTCTCCACCGTCGTCTTGATGTCGTCGACGAACATGGTCGAGCCCACGAGGCCGATCAGGATGATGCCGATGCCGAGGTGCGTGAGGTAGCCGCCAGACTGCGTTCGAGCCCGGCTCACGATCTGCCACAGCGCTCCGCCGAAGCTCTCTCCCTTGGCCGCCGCGCGACGGCGGGCACCCTCGATGAACAGGAACGCCGCGACCGAGACCGCGAACGCGCCCACGACAAGCCCGACTATCGAGTAGATCATTATCAGCGAGGGCGGCTCCCACGGATTGGCGGAGCCGTTCTTCTGAAGGATCGGCAGCATCTCCGTGTACCAGATAGCGAGCAACCCGGCCGACAGCACCGCGGTGCTCACGACAGGCCACTTGGCCTTGGCCCAGAACGCCGGACCCAGAGTCTTGCGCCATGACAGCAGTGGGCAGACGGCCATGATCGCGACATAGATGATGCCGAGCGGGTGGGCCAGCGCGTTGTAGGTCTCCGGCCCGAAGGCCTTGCCGCCGAACGCCGGCGACAAAGTGAGCAGTGCCACGACGATGGCCGACACAAGCATGATCACGTTGTTGAAGTAGTACGAACTCTCCTTGGAGGTAAGCGACTCGAACTCGTCGGCACCCTCGAACTCCTTCGAGCGTACGGCCAGACCGATGACGCCGGCAGCCATGGCGAGCACCATCATCGCGAGGAAGATGCCGAGCGACCAGGGGTCCTTGGCAAACGAGTGAACCGAGACGTCAGCCAGCACGCCGGAACGCGTGATGAACGTGCCCAGGATTACGAGCACGAAGCTGATCGTCGCCATCATGACGGCCCACTTCTTGAACCCGCCACGACGGCGGTAGACCGTGAAGCTGTGCAGCAGACCCACGCCGGTCAGCCACGGAAGCAGCGAGGCGTTCTCGACCGGATCCCAGGCCCAGAAGCCGCCCCACCCGAGCACGACGTAGGCCCAGATGGCGCCCAGACCGATACCGATGCCGAGGAACAGCCACGAGAAGACGGTTATGCGGTCGACGAGCACGACCCAGCGCTTGGACGAGTCGCCGACGATCAGCGCGCCTATCGCAAAAGCGAACGGCACGGCGAGGCCCGCATAACCGATGAAGAGCGTCGGCGGATGGATGATCATCGCCCAGTGTTGGAGTAGCGGGTTCATGCCGATCTCGCCGATGAGCAGCTCGCCATTGGCCCCAAGCCACTCCGCCGGAGACACCCGGAAGGGGTTGTTGGCACTCACGAACAGCGACACGAGGAAGAACAGCTGCACGATATTGAGTACGGCGAGAGACATGTTCGACAGCTCATCGGTTTCGGACATGCGCCGCCATGCGACGTAGGCCGCAAAGATCGCGAGCAGCCACGCCCAGAACAGCAGCGAGCCCTCGCGTCCCGCCCACACACCAGAGATCTTGTACAGCCAGGAGATACTGGAGACGTCGGTCGAATGATTCTCGGCGACGTACATGAAAGTGAAGTCCTGTCGGAAGAAGGCGGCCAGCAGTACCGCTACACTGCCCGTTAGGCCGGCGAAGATCGCGTACGTGGACAGGTATCCCACGTTCGTGACCGGCTCGCCCTCCTTGCTTCCCATCGCGCGTCCCCAAAACAGCGATATCACGGAGACGAACCCACTCACCAAAGCGAGTGCCATGAGCACGTTCCCGAGCGTTGTCATGCGTTCTCCATCCGTCGCCAGGACATGAAGCGGCCACCCGACTCGCGGGCCGCGGACGTGGTTTCTACTTGCTCTCCTCGGACATGGCCACCGTCGTGGCATCGAACACGCCAGCGCTATCGAGCGATCCGCCGATGACTACGTGCGAACCGTCTGTCATGCCTGCGGGCAGAGCCCCGTCGTAGAAGACGTCGATGCCCCGTGTCTCTCCTGCAGCATTCGCGATGGAGAAGCGCACGCTGTCGCCAGGCGGCTGGATGGTGGCTGCAATGACGTAGCCGGTTAGCTTCATCGGCTTGCCAACAGCGGTCTCTCCCATAGCAAGAACAGAAGCGACCGTAGTGGCGTCCGTCGCGGACTCGTACTTGGACGGGCACTTGGTGAGCATGTCATCGGCGTCCAGCACGCCATCGGAACTGAGCGTGCCGGTCATGATGGCGACGACCCCGTCGCCGAACGTCGAGGGAACGCTTCCGCTGTAGACGACTTTCAGGGTGGGGCCGCCGGTGGCGTTCTCCTCGCGGATCTCGAAGCGCATCGGGTTGGACTTCTTGTCCCAGGAGCCTTCGACGACCGAGCCGCCGACCTTGATGCGCTCGCCATCGAATTCGCTGCTGCCGGCGACCTCGCTGACCTCGCGATAGTAGGCGCCCTGAGACTGGGCTCCGAAAAAGACCGCGATGACCGCGATCAGGACAATCGCCGTGACGCCGATAAGGCGCATTCGTGCCCGTTTGTTCACCTGGTCACTCCTTCATACGCATGCCTACGGTCACGTAGGGCGGCCGCGCGGGGCACGCGACACTACAGCCGCGTGGTGCGTCGTGACGAGGGAAGGACACCGCTCGTGCCGCCTACTTGCCTGAACACCCAGATAGTACCATCGCCGACCCATCGCCGACAACGGACGCGCAACCCGGAACCACGCCCCCAGAAGAGCAAACCCGGGGCCGGGTCGGGTCGGCTGCTTCGGTGTGGCGTTTCGCGTGCAAGCAGGTGCCGCGGCGGCGTGCTGTCACTGCCCCGCGGCACGCTGCAACCACTGCACATCGGGAACGAATCCGACCTGGCGCAGAAGCGTCATGTACTCCTCGGCAGGAAGCTCGCCGGAAGCACCCTTGAGGGCGACCATCGTAGCCTCGATGACGTTCGTGCCGAAGCTGCGCCCTTCGAGACGCGGCGTGCTCGTGACGAGCAGCTCGATGCCTTTGGCGCGGCACAGCTCGACGTCTTCCGGCGTCGTCGTGTTCGTGATGACCCATTTGCCGCTCATGTCCGCGGGCATGTACTTCTTCACGTACTGCCAGTCACCAGCGATGATGTCGGCCCAACGGTAGATCTTCTCCATGCGCGGGTTGGGCTTGGGCTCCTTGTTCTGCTCGCTGCCGGTCGGGTAGAGCCAGGAGAACGGAAGCTGAGACACGAGCGGCGTGAGCACGCGCACGAGCACCACGAGCGAACGCCAGGTGCGTATCGGGAACGGCACGCCCAGCGCGTAGATCAGATCGCCAAAGACCATCTCGCAGCCCGCGTCACGCAGTCCCTCAGCCATGCCCCAACGGTCGACGGCGCTCGTCATAAGCACGCGCTTGCCGCGCAGGTCGAGCCCGAGCTCGCCGGTCAGGTAGCCCGGGACGCTCGCCTCGACCGCGCCCTTGAGGCCGCTGCCGTCAACGATCGGGGTGTCCCCGGCCGCCTTCTTGAGCTTCTTGGCCTCACGGAAAAAGTACTTGTGCCCTGCGGCTCGCAGATAGATGTCGATACCGCCCATGCCAAATGCGTCGACATGGTCTTTCAGCTCGGCGAACTTGGCGGCGGCCCGGTCCAGATCACCATCGGTGCCGATACGGCTGATGCGGAACTGTTCGCCAAGGAGCTCGATCTCGACCGAGTGGTCTCGCTTGGAGGAGCCTATGCTGACGCTCACGACCTCTTTGATGAGTTCCACCTCCCAGCACGCTCGGCGGCTTCGCGTAGCGCGGAGCTTACACGCCCGCTTCGGGGCCGCGCGCCGCGCGCCGCCAGTATGCCGGCAAGCAATCGCTCGAGCTCGGCGATGTCCACGCGCTTGTCTTCGCGAATCGGAGAGTGCCCGAGCGGGATGCCGATGATCTCCCGCCCGAGGATTCGCTCGATGAGCTCGATGCGCCAGTCGCTGGCCATGAGCACTATGACGTCGTAGTCACGCAGGGTCGCAAGCGTCTCGAGCAGCCGGTTGAAGACCTCGGTAGCCGAGCCTGCCTCGATGCTCTCCCGCTCAGCCTGCGAGACCACGAGCACGAAGTCGATGGCGAGACGCTCTGCGAGCTCCTTGACCTCCTCGGCGTTCTCGATAGGAAAGCCGACGAGTGCGATGCGGGCTCCCCGACGCACCTCGCCGATCGACTCAAGGAACGAGACGAAGCTGCGCTGTACGCCCTTTGCGCGCGCGACTTCCTCCTGGGTTGCGCCGGCCTCGCGGTCCTCGAGGATCTCCTCGAGCGCATCAAAGAGCTTCTCGCGGCTGATGACCTTGTCCCCGATGCGAAACAGCCGCATCGCGCCCTCCTCGTGTCGGCGTCGCGCCGCACCAGGCGGCGTGTGCACAGAGATGTACACACGAAGTATACGCGAGGGCGTGGAACTGGGCTCTCCGAGTCGCCGGAGACCGCGATCCTGGCACTCTGAGTCCTCGATGCCTAGCGATCTTGGCAACTCCTAGCGCGCGTTGGCAATCGCGGAGAAGTCGATCGATGAGGCAAACTCGACCAGATCGTCTACATCCGCGACGGGAGAAGCCACGGTGAGCGCGAAAGGCCCATGGTGCCACACGACGAGTGCCGCAGAGGTGCTGAGCCCAGTCCCAGGCTTGGCGGGATAGACAGTGAGACTCCCATCGCTCTTCCACGGCTCCGCCTCGGGATCGGCCTCGGGTGGAATACTGAGTCGTGGGACAGCGTATGCGGTGGCCCCGTCTATGTCATGCCGAGTAACGTACTTCTCGAAACCGGTCGGACTTCCCCTGCCGCGCACAACAGCCTCCGCAGTGGACTCGTTCACCTGGCGTGTCACCGAGACGACGGTGTCACTTGCATAGACCACGAGGAAGCCCGGTGGCTCACCGGGAAGCGGGTCAGGAACATACACCCCCTCGAGTTCTCCACCGATCGCTGAGGTCGGGAACACGCACTCGACTCCGAACCTCTCGTCGAGACGAGCCCACTCCTGTGAGCCGAAGTTCTCCGAGGTGAACAACGCGCGCGGCAAGAACTCTGTGTTGGCCCCTCGCGGAATCGCCGCAGGCGTGTCTGTGGCTTGAGCGGTCAGTGGTTGGTCTGACTGCTCGGAAGCAGTCGGCGAGCTACATCCGGAGACAACGAGAGCCGCGAGTGCTACGACGAGGAGTGTCTCAGCGATGCGTTTGGGGATCGACATCTCTCACTCCTTCCTAGTAGGCGCTGTGGGTGAGGTAGTCAGGCTCGACCTTCGTGAAACGATAGTAGGGATCACCGTTGGCAGCAGGAACCGGGCCCTGCCGCAGGTCGCTCAGGCGTTGCGCGCGTAGATGATCATGAGCCCCTTGAGCGTGAGGTCTACGTCCACGTCGGTCACCGTATCGCACAGTGGCGCCATCCGAGGCGCAAGTCCGCCGGTCGCGATGACCGGCGTCTCAGTTCCGATCTCGAGCCATACGCGCCGCACCAGCCCATCGATCATGGCGGCCTCCCCGAGCATTAGCCCGGACTGCACCGAAGCACGTGTGTTCGTGCCGATGACACGATCCGGCGCCTCGAGATCGACCTTTGAGAGCCGGGCCGCCTTTGAGAAGAGCGCCTCGGCGCTTGTTTCGACGCCGGGCGCGATCACCCCGCCGATGTAGCCACCGTCCTCGGCTATCACGTCGATGGTGGTAGCGGTCCCGAAGTCGACCACGACGACGGGTCCGCCGTGGGACTCAAAGGCGGCGACGCCGTTGACGATACGGTCCGCCCCGACCTCGTGAGGATTGTCGTAGCGTATCGGCATGCCGGTCTTGAGCCCGGGGCCTACGACCATCGGTGCTCGACCGGTTGCCTGCTGCGCGATCTCCTCGTATGCCGCAGTAAGACGGGGCACGACCGAAGAGACCACGACCCGCTCGACGTCGGACCAGCCGGAGCCTTCCTCGGCGAGCAGGATTCCGATCTGGACGCGGAGTTCGTCGGAGGTGAGCGAAGGAGTGGTGGAGACCCGCCAGTGGCCGTCGAGGCCGCCCTCGCCGAACAGGCCAAGGACGGTCTGCGTGTTTCCAACGTCGACCGCGAGAATCATGTGGCCCCTCCCTTGACATGACGGGCCGGTAACGGCCGGGTGCGCCCGCAGGGGGCATGTACTGTCCGATGGTATCATCGCCGCAGACCGCCCGCGAATATGTGGAGGTGTACGCGTGACCACGCGACCTGCGCGGATTCTGGTCGTAGACGACGAAGCGTCGATTCTGCAATTCGTCTCTTACAACCTGCTCAAAGAAGGCTACGAAGTCACCACGTCGGAAGATGGCGATGAGGCCGTCGACCTCGTGGACAAGGGCGACTTCGACCTCGTGATCCTGGACATCATGCTGCCCGGAACCGACGGCTACGAGGTGTGCCGCCGCCTGCGCGCCGCCACTGACGTGCCTGTGCTGTTTCTTTCCGCCCGCGACACGGAACTCGACAAGGTCGTCGGTCTCGAGATCGGAGGCGACGACTACCTGGCCAAACCGTTCGGGATCCGCGAGCTCCAGGCGCGGGTGAAGGCGCTTCTGCGCCGCGCATCGCAGTCACCCTCGCGCGAAGGTGGCGTGGCTGGCGACAAGCTCGACGCTGCCGGCATCTCGCTCGACGAGGCCGCCCACACAGCCGATTTCGGTCCGACCGCCATCGACCTGACGCCGCGCGAGTTCGAACTGCTTGCGACGCTCATGCGTCACGCCGGCAATGTGCTCACCCGCGAACAACTGCTCAAGCAGGCGTGGGGATGGGAGTACCTGGTCGAGACCAAGACGGTCGACACCCACGTCAAGCGCCTGCGCGACAAGCTCGAAGCAGCTGGTGCTGATCCCGGTGTCGTCGAGACGGTGCGCGGGTACGGCTATCGCATCCAAGGCTGATCGTGCGCGCCACCACCTCGATTCGCACGCGCCTCCTCGCCTCGCTGCTGGCAGTCGCCGTCATCTCCGCCGCCGGCCTCTCTCTGTACTTCCTCGACGAACTCGAGTCCTACGGGCTACGCAAGCTCGAAGAGCGGCTCGGTAGCGAGGCGCGACTGCTCGCAGCCGTCGTATCGCCCCAAGATCTCAGCCACCCTGACGCCCTCGATGAGGCACTTCAGTCAGTCAGGCTGCCAGGAGTCTCGTGGGTCGGCGTTCTGGACGAACGTGGTGTGGTGGTGGCCGACTCCGCCAAGAAAGGCGTCGGTGCAGACTACGGTGAGCGTCCCGAAGTCCGGCAGGCACTCGTCGGCAGCTACGGAGCGCACACTCGCGCCACCGGCAGCGGCAAGCTCGGACTCTACGTCGCCTACCCCATCTACGACGGCACCAGGGTGGTCGGCGCTGCATACTCCTCGGCGGAGACGTTCTCGATCGTCACGCTGCTGCACGCCTACCGTGTGCGCCTCGCGATCGTCGTACTGCTGTTCGTTGCGGCGACATTCGTTCTCGCCGAACTGCTCGCTCGCTGGCTCTCGAGCCCGCTGCAGGCCCTCGGGTCGACCGCGGAGCAATTCGCAGCAGGCGACCACGCAGTGCGGGTGAAGCCGGCCGGCTCGCGCGAGACGCGCGCCCTTGGCGAGGCGTTCAACACCATGGCCGAGGAGGTCGTGCGCATGGTGACCGAGCTGCGCGAGGAGGAGCGGCGCAAGTCCCGCTTCGTCTCCGACGTCAGCCATGAGCTGCGCACTCCGCTCACCGCGATCCGCGGCACAGCCGAGACGCTGCTCGATGGCGACGTTGAGCCTGAGGACGCCGACCGGTTCCTCGCCACGATCGTGCGCGAGTCCGAACGTCTCGCGAGGCTCGCCGACGATCTGCTGACACTCCAACGCATCGAAGGGGCGACCGGTGAGCTCCCGCTGCGTCAGGTCGACCTGCGGCAGGTTGCCGAGCGCGCCGTGAGTGCACTCGAACCGCTTATCGAGCAGCGAGAGGTGCGCGTGGAGGTCCTTGGCGAGGCGCCGACCGTGCTGGGCGACGCGGACCGGCTCCAACAGGTTGTCGCCAACCTTGTGGACAACGGCAGCCGGATGATGGCGGGGGCCGGCACGATCACGATCGAGCTCGGAACTGCCAAGGACGGCCGCGCGATGCTGTCGGTGCTTGATGAGGGTCCGGGCATCCCCGAGGCAGCCGAGGCGCACTTGTTCGATCGCTTCTACCGCGCTCAGGCGAGCCGTGACCGTTCGACTGGCGGCGCCGGGCTCGGGCTCGCGATCGTGAAGGCTATCGTGACGGCGCATGCCGGCGAGATCGAGGTCGCGAACCGGCCCGGAGGCGGCACCCGCTTCACGTTCAAGTTGCCCGCGATGCGATCGCTCGGGTAGGCGATTCGCCCGGCGGTCGGGCGCCGCATGCGCGCCGCTGCCGCAGAACTGCGCCCGACACGTCAACCCCGCGTCAACCTCCTGCCACCGCTGTGCCACCGGCAAAGGCCAGAGTAGGAGTACGGGATGAACGAGCGCGCGGGCCGTATGCCGCGCAGAGAGGGGAGCACAGTGACACCGCTCAGGCTCTTTGGAATCGCGGTGATCCTCGTGGTCGCCACCGTGGCGTGGTTCGTGCTCGCGGGCGCCACCACATACCGCACGGACACGGCCGACACCACCGGCTACGACAAGGTGGGCTCGCTGTGGGGCGAGCCGCAGACGCAGTTCGCGCCCACGTTTCGCACCGGCAAGAAGGAGCTCGACATCGCATCGAGCGACATCGCGGCCGACTTCACGCTCGATCAGCGCAAGAAAGGTCTGCTCTGGTACTCGACGTACGCAGTGGACTTCCGCGCGACGTAAGGCGTCCGAAACGACAGCACAAGCACTGTGCCTGTGACTATGCGGCTGGCTTTCCCGACACCTGACGGCGTCTACGACGCGTTCACCATCCAGGTCGGAGGGCACAGCGTGCCTGTGCGATACGAAGAGGGCGTGGCGGTGGCGACGTTCGACGTGCCGCCAGCATCGACCGCGTCGATCGCGACCGGCTACAAGACACAGGGGCAAGACGAGTGGCGCTACGCCCCCGCCAACGAGGGAGTGGCAGTCGTCGAGGACTTCACGCTCGCTATGCGCACCGGCTTCGACGGCTTGGACTTCCCGGACGGCACCGTCTCCCCCGTCAGCAAACGACGCGAAGGTGACGGCTGGGTCCTCACGTGGGACTACGACAGCCTCGTGAGCGGGCGGCAGATCGGCGTCAGGATGCCCAAGCCCATCAACCCCGGCCCTGTCGCCTCACGCATCTCGATGTTCGCGCCGGTCTCGCTGCTCTTCTTCTTCGCGGCGCTGATCCTCGTGAGCGCTACACGGGGAGTCCGGGTGCACCCGATGAACTACGGCTTCCTCGCGGCGGGTTTCTTCGCATTCCACCTGCTGTTTGCATACCTCGTTGACCGGGTCGATATCGGCGTAGCTTTCGCGATCGGATCCGTTGTCTCGGTGGCGCTGTGCATGGGCTACCTGCGGCTCTTCGTGAAGGACGCGCGCGCGCTCGGGGAGCTGGCGGCCAGCCAGCTCATCTTCCTCGTCTTGTTCAGCTTCACGTTCTTCTTCGAGGGACTGACCGGTCTCGCGATAACCATCGGCTCAGTCATCACGCTCGGGTACTTCATGGCACGGACCGGTGGGCTCGATTGGGAAGCGATCTTCGCGAGAAGTGCCGAGGAGAAACGCCGCAAGGCTCTGGAGCGTTTCCCGACGCTTGACCAGCAAATGCCACCCACGCCGCCGTCAACCGGCTAGCGCGACCGAGGCTGCGCTAGCAGCAATGCAGTTCACTTAAGTATCCGAACGCTCTCGGATACGTTCACCGGCGGCCAATGCAGCCTCGGCCTCGTGCATACGGCGTAGCTGCTCATCTTGCGCTTCACCGCCCGCTGGTTGCGCCGCCCACGGCGTGGGGCAACCGTTTGATCGAGGATCTCGAGAAGGGTCGCCTCGTGAAACGCCGGCCGGTCCTTAGGGGGGAGTAAGGACGTAGAGCGGCAGTTTTCGCCGTATCACGCGGACGGCGTGCGTGTAGGATATCCGATCTGGATCGATGTCCTTCTTGAGCGCCGCTTCGTGCATGAGACCCCGAACGGCGAAGTGGGCCATCATCAGGCCGTAGAATTCTTGCACGACAAGTTCGGGGGTCCTGCTGCGAAGCACGATCCCCGGTCCTCTCAGATGGGTCTTGAGTTCGTCGAGAGCGGTCTCGATCTCCCAGCGTTCGGCGTAGAGCGCGGCAAGCTCTTCTGCCGATGCCTTCTCGGGATCGAGGATGGTCGTCAGCAGCCGGTAACTCAGCTCAGAACCCTCGATGCCGTCGAGAGCATACTCGACCACCCGCACCGGTATGTCGGCCGCGCCCTGCTTCCGCTGGGCTTCCCCCGGACGGAGGCGGCTCAAGTACGACCCGTCTCCCAGACGCTCAAGACATGGAAGAGAGAGGTCTTTGCGGATGCGGAAGAGGAGGTCTGCCCCTCCCTGCGCCGCCTTGCTCCACAGCGCGAAGCTGCAAAAGCCGCGATCCGCCAAGCACAGCATGCCCGCCCGCAGCGCCTGGACCACCTCGGCCGCCAGCGCCATCTCGGAGGTCTTGCAGGGTCCGGCCTCGGTCGCGAACAGGACATGGGTCCCGTTCTCGACGAGAGAGACGAACCGGATCTTTGGGTAGGCGCTGTGCCCCCGGCTTGCTCCAGGACGCCCGAAGGCGGCCTCGTTTCCCGCAGTGTCGGCGATGTCCAGAGAGCTGCCGTCGAGACTGACGAGACGCCACGCCCGAAAGAAGGCGCCCCTTGTGGCGGGGGTGGCGATCGGAACCACCACTTCGTCGTGGAGGCGTCTCACCGGCTCAACACCGAGCCTGGCGCGGGCCTGCGAGATCCCTGATCTGCCTGCCACCCTGATCCGCCCATCAGGACCCGCCAGCCACCGGATGCCCTCGAGCAGACAGCGCAAGACCTCCCCGCTTGATACATTCAGATAAAGGGCGAGAGCGATCACGTAGTAGACCATCACGTGAGCAGGGAGATCACGCTGCCTCTTGCTCCGCCTGCCGGTCTCGGCCAGCACTCTCTCGACAACATCGGGAGGAAACGCCTTCGCGATGACTCCGAGGCTGATGTGATCCGTGATCCTGGTTCCGACGGGCAGCTCCGCTACGGACCGAGGCATGAGCAGTCCTTTCTCACAGAAGAGGACGATTCTCTTGCTGGAGGAAGAGTATCACGTGGACTAGCTTAAGTGAACGGTATTGG
>JAUXNU010000093.1 GCA_030682655.1 Actinomycetota bacterium
ACGAGTCGAGTGCTCCCGCAAGCTTGTCTCCACCGCGAGAGACATAGCGAGGGCGTTTGGCAAGTTCGAGCACGGCGTTCTCATCGACGAGCTGGCCGGCCTTGCGCGCGACCTCGCCATCCACGCGCACCTCACCGGCGAGAACGGCCGCGCGCGCCTGCTCGCGCGAGGGAACGAGTCCCCTTTCAGCGAGGAGCGCGTCGATGCGCAGACGCGTCATGAGCCGTGTCCTTCCCGGGCCTGACCGGCTCTACCACCATGCCAGCGATTCTGCGAAGGACAGCTCCGTGTACACCCTCGGGTGTGAGGCCGACCTCGGAGAGCAGCTTGTCAGTCGCGCCATGCGTGACGAAGCAGTCCGGCACGGCCATTCTCAGCACGGGGACTCGGATGTCGAGATCGGCGAGCGACTCGAGCACGCCGGAGCCGAATCCGCCCGCCTCAGTGTTCTCCTCGAGGGTGACGACGAGTCGATGAGAGGTAGCTGCAGCCGATATCGCCTCATGGTCTATCGGCTTGACCCAGCGCATATCTACCACACTCGCCGACACACCGTCTTGACCAAGCATCCTTGCAGCAAGCTCCGCAACGCCCACCATCCTCCCGACTGCGAGCAGCGCTACATCTGTCCCGACGCAACGAACCTGAGCGCGCCCCGCTTCGAACACAGTGGGCTCATCCGGAAGCGCGACTCCCGCACCGACACCGCGTGGGTACCGGATCGCGACCGGCCCGTCTGCCACGAGAGCCGTGTGCAGCGCATTCACGAGCTCCGCCTCGTCGGCTGGCGCAATCACCATGAGATTGGGCACACTGCGCAGGTACGTGAGGTCGAAGACACCGTGGTGCGTCGGCCCGTCCTCCCCCACCAATCCAGCCCTGTCGAGACAGAACACCACATGCAGGTTCTGGAGCGCCACGTCCATGATGAGCTGGTCATAGGCGCGTTGCATGAAAGTCGAGTAGATGGCAACGACCGGCGTGAGCCCGCCGAGTGCCAGTCCCGCTGCAAGACCGACCGCATGCTGCTCTGCGATGCCCACGTCGTAGAAGCGGTCAGGGAACTCCGCCGCGAACCGATCGAGACCTGTGCCCGACGGCATAGCTGCGGTGATCGCCACGATGCGGTCGTCTCGCTCGGCCTCGGCTACGAGCGCCTCGCCGAACACCTCGGTGAACGAGCGCGGACCCGTAGACCCGTTCGTCTTGCCTGTGGCAACCGAGAAGGGACCGAGACCATGAAACGCGTCCGGGTTGTCCTCGGCATGCGAATAGCCCGAGCCCTTGCGCGTGACCACGTGGACTATGACGGGGCCATCGACCTTCTTCGCGCGAACGATCGCTGATTGCACGGTCTCGATGTCGTGCCCGTCGATGGGACCGACGTACTTCACGCCGAGCTCTTCGAAGAGCATCCCTGGAACGAGGAGCTGCTTGACCGAATCCTTGGCAGCCTCACCCGCCGCGACCATCGCGGCACCGAGCTTCGTACGCGCAAGCGCACCCTCGACGTCGTCGCGTAGGCGGTTGTAGCGCGGGTCGAGCCGTACACGCGCGAGGTAGCTTGCCAGGGCACCGACGTTTTCCGATATCGACATCTCGTTGTCGTTGAGCACGATGACGAGTCTCGTGCCGAGGTGCCCGATGTGGTTGAGGGCCTCAAACGCCATGCCCCCGGTCATCGAGCCGTCTCCGATCACTGCTACGACGGTCTCGTCCCCGCCAAGCGTATCTCGAGCCTGCGCGAGACCGAGTGCGACGGAAAGCGAGTTGGAGGCGTGTCCGGTATCGAAGCTGTCATACGGGCTTTCGCTGCGCTTGGGAAACCCGGAGACGCCGCCGTACTGTCGAAGCGTGGAGAAGCGGTCTCGTCTCCCCGTGATGAGCTTGTGGACGTACGACTGATGTCCGACGTCCCAGATGATCTTGTCCTTGGGGCAATCGAGCGCGCGATGCATGCCGAGCGTGAGTTCGACGACTCCGAGGTTCGG
>JAUXNU010000094.1 GCA_030682655.1 Actinomycetota bacterium
ACGAGTCCGCGGTTGCCGGAGTTGCGCCGGTTGAACCGGAAGGTGAACTCCTCCAGATAGGATTGAAGGTGGGCGGGGTCGATCGAGCCGTGATGGGTGCCGAGGATCCAGCGCTTGAGTAGCGAGGCGATGCGGTGCACCCCGGGCATGGCAACGTCCGCGGGATCCCGGGAGTCCGACAGCACGGTCACCCTTCGCGTGTAGCCATGCCGGGGCAGTGCACCGTAGCCCTGCCAGCCATCGGTGAGTACGACCGAGTCGGGCGCCACCACGTCCCTGACGAAGGGCACCAGGCTCGTGCCGGAGGCGTCGGGGACGTGACGCATCCGCACCCTCCCGAAGCCCTTGGGCTGCTTGATCTCCACGGCGATCACGACGATGCACTTGCGGGTACCCCGACCCGGCTTTCCGCCGCGGTCGATGCCCCCGATGAAGATCTCGTCCACCTCGACGTCACCGTGCAGCAAGTCGCGCTCGGCCCGGACCATCGCGACCCGGTAGCGATGCAACATGGCCCACGCCACCTGGTAGCTCGTACCTATGGTGCGCGACAGGGTTTGGGCGGACATCCCGTTCTTGGCCGTGGTCAGATGCCAGGCCGTCTCGAACCAGGTGGTGAGCGGCGTTCGGGTCTTGTCGAAGATCGTGCCCGCAGTCACGCTGGACTGGTGACGACACGAACTGCACACGAGGCGGCCCCTGGTCGTCCGCCATGGCTCACCCAAGGAGCCGCACGTCGGGCAGAAGAAGCCGTCAGGCCAGCGGAGACGCTCGATGTAGCGCAGACACGCCTCGTCGTCGGGGAACATCTCGACAAAGCCCCGGTAGGTGTCCGGGTAGTCCTCGCCCGCGACGAGCCCTTGAGTCATGGGGGAGCTATCGGCTGAACTGTCCACCACAGCATCTTGGGGTAGGTGGAGCTAAGGCGCTACCCCCATTCCGGGGATTTCAACCCCACATCTCGGTCGGACCGGAGCCTGCCTCAAACTAGACGCGCGCTGACTGGAGTCGCATAACGTTATCGAGGATCTCTCCGGAGTCTCGCGCCCGCCCGCGTGCATGACGTGTCCTACCGCGCGGGTCCCAGATTGTCGGTCATGAGCCCCCAGACGAACCCGGAGAGCTCTCGCGCGGTCGCCACGACCGCGGTGTGTGCCCCTTTCCTCGCCGAGACCGTGCGGAAGGTCCGATTGAGCCGCACCTGTGCCGCCCACGAGTAGGCGCAGACCTCAGGCGGCATCCCCTCGAGACGCTCACGGAGCTTGCCGCGGACCGCCCGTGCATGCCGGTAGGCCCAGGCGGACTCCACGAGCACGCGCCGGATGCGGTCTTGGTGATCGAGCCTTGGTGCCGGCTCGCCCCGCTCGAGTGCTCGGAGGGGGTAAGCCCGGTGAAGGCCATGTAGCTTCCGGCGTCACCGAAGCGGGAGAAGTCGCACGTCTCGGACATGATCGTCATGGCCGAAAGCGTCCCGATGCCACGAAGGGCGGACAGGCGCGCGACGCTTTCTGCAAACGGC
>JAUXNU010000095.1 GCA_030682655.1 Actinomycetota bacterium
GAATATGAAATACAAAACAATACCGACCCCAGAGGGGTCGTATGTTTGTAGAAAAATATAAAATAAATGATGACGACCCCGTAGGGGTCGAATGTTTGTAGAAAATTATAAAAAAGGAAAACCGACTCCTTTAGGAGTCGAATGTAAAAATGATAAAATGAATAAACAATATTTCCACATACTGCTCCGCCAAAAAGACGGCGGACAAGTCCTCCGGAGCGGAAAAATGTTTTTGGATATCATGCTACAGACATACGAGTCCTAACGGACTCGAAAAAGGTAATTATCAAACTGTCTCCGTAGGAGACGAAGGATTGCCGAACAAAACTCCGTAGGAGTTTAATGTCTGTAGAAAAAAAATAAAAGATCAACACGACTCCGTAGGAGTCGAATGTAAAATGGTAGAACGAACACACACAATATCAACATACTGCTCCGCCAAAAAGACGGCGGACAAGTCCGTAGGAGCGGTATATTATTCTCTGATATCATGCTACAGACATGCGAGTCCTAACGGACTCGAACCCGGTAAAACTTTCGATTTTTTATCGGGCTATAACGTAATCAGAAATCCGAACTCTGAAGATGAATGTCTCCGTAGGAGACAAATGTCTGGAGAATATGAAATACAAAACAATACCGACCCCAGAGGGGTCGTATGTTTGTAGAAAAATATAAAATAAATGATGACGACCCCGTAGGGGTCGAATGTTTGTCGATCGAAACTCCGGAGGAGTTTAATGTCCGTAGAAAAATAAAGAAAACAATTCCGACTCCAAAGGAGTCGAATGTAAAATATTATTTATTAAAAATTTAGCAAGGTCATAATATGGCTAATACATACACACAATTATACATCCATCTTGTTTTTGCTGTTGCAAACAGGACGTGTTTGATTAAAAAAGATGCAAAAGAAGAAATACAAAAATACATTACGGGAATTGTACAAAACAAAGGAAACAAACTTCTTGCAATCAATGCAATGCGAGACCATATTCATATTTTTATTGGATTACATCCATCCATAGCTATCTCCGATCTTGTGAGAGATATTAAGGTAAACTCGACTAATTTTATTAATGATAAAAAATTGATTCGAGGAAAATTTAATTGGCAGGAAGGATTCGGAGCGTTTTCATACTCACGCTCGCAGATAAAATCTGTGATATTGTATATCGAAAAACAGGAAGAACATCATAAGCGTAAATCGTTTAAAGAGGAATTCATCAAAATATTAAAAGATTTTGATGTCGAGTATAAAAATGAACATCTGTTCAAATGGATTGATACTGATTGAGACATACCGCTCCTACTGAGCAGAAAAATGTTTTTGGATATCATGCTACAGACATACGAGTCCTAACGGACTCGAA
>JAUXNU010000096.1 GCA_030682655.1 Actinomycetota bacterium
GAGCGGACTTGCGCCGCCTGCTCACGCGTGAGGCGGGCGGCGTCGTATTCACTACCGTGCAGAAGTTCTTCCCGGAGCAGAAGGGCGACACGCACCCGGTGCTCTCGGAGCGGCGCAATATTGTGGTGATCGCTGACGAGGCGCACCGCAGCCAGTACGATTTCATCGACGGCTACGCGCGCCATATGCACGACGCGCTGCCCAACGCGAGCTTCATAGGCTTCACCGGCACGCCCATCGAGCTCTCGGACAAGAACACGCGCTCGGTGTTTGGCCCCTACATCAGCGTCTACGACATTCAGCGCGCGGTCGACGACGGCGCCACCGTGCCCATCTACTACGAGAGCCGTCTCGCCAAGCTCGAGCTCAAGCCCGACGAGTTGCCGCACCTCGACCCCGAGTTCGAGGAAATCACGGAGGGCGAAGAGGTCGAGCGCAAGGAGCGCTTGAAGTCGAAGTGGGCGCAACTCGAGGCGCTTGTCGGCACCGAGAAGCGGCTGCGGCTCATCGCGGCGGATCTGGTGGAGCACTTCGATCGTCGGCGCGAGGCGATGGCCGGCAAGGCGATGGTCGTCTGCATGAGCCGCCGTATCTGCGTGGCGCTCTACGACGAGATTATTCGGATCCGTCCTGAGTGGGCGGGAACCGGGGATGCCGACGGTGTGGTGAAGGTCGTGATGACCGGCTCGGCGGCAGAGGGTCCGGTGTTCTCATATCACATCCGCAACAAGTCCCGCCGCGAGGCGCTCGCTGCACGGTTCAAAGACTCGGACGACCCTTTCTCGATCGTGATCGTACGAGATATGTGGCTCACGGGCTTCGACGCGCCATGCCTGCACACGATGTATGTGGACAAGCCCATGCGCGGGCACGGCCTCATGCAGGCGATCGCCCGCGTGAACCGTGTGTTCCGCGACAAGCCCGGCGGGCTCGTGGTCGATTACCTCGGCCTCGCCGACCAGCTCCGGAACGCGCTTGCGACCTACACCGAGAGCGGCGGCAAGGGCGAGGGCGCGATCGACCAGCGCCAGGCCGTCATGCTGATGCTCGAGAAGTACGAGGTCGTGCGCGGGCTGTTGCACGGGTTCGACTGGAGCGCTTGGACGACCGGTGCCTCGCACGAGAGGCTGGCACTGCTGCCGGCGGCGCAGGAACACATCCTCGCGCAGGCGGACGGCAAGAAGCGGTTGCTGGAGAACGTCTCGGCGCTTTCGCAAGCGTTCGCACTCGCAGTTCCATCGGACGAGGCGCTCTCGATCCGCGACGATCTCGCGTTCTTCCAAGCGGTGCGCTCGGTGCTGGCGAAGGAAGCGGTTGCCGGCGGCGGTCGTTCGCCGGAGGAGATCGAACACGCGATCCAGCAGCTGGTGTCCAAGGCCGTCGCGCCGGGCGAAGTCGTCGACATCTTCGCCGCCGCCGGGCTCGACAAGCCCGACATCTCGATTCTCTCGGACGAGTTCCTCGAGGAAGTGCGGGGGTTGCCCCAGCGCAACCTGGCGGTGGAGATCCTGCGAAAGCTGCTCGAAGGCGAGATCAAGACGCGCAGCTGCCGCAATGTGGTGCAGGCGCGCTCGTTCGCCGCCATGCTTGGAGAGTCGGTTCGGCGCTACCAGAACCGGGCGATCGAGGCGGCACAGGTCATCGAGGAGCTCATCGCGATTGCGAAAGACATGCGCGAGGCCCAGCAGCGGGGCGAGAAGCTTGGCCTGAACGACGACGAGGTCGCGTTCTACGATGCGCTGGCATCCAACGAGAGCGCCGTGCGCGAGCTCGGCGATGCGACGCTGAAGCAGATAGCGCAGGAACTCGTGACGAAGGTTCGGGAGAGCGCGACCATCGATTGGACGGTGCGCGAGAGCGTGCGCGCCAAGATGAAGGTGATGGTCAAGCGGCTTCTTCGGAACTACAAGTACCCGCCGGACCAGCAGGACGCGGCGGTGCAGCTCGTGATCGAGCAGGCGGAAGTGCTGAGCGACGGGTGGGCGGCGTAGGAAACCTGCTCGGCGTGAGAGGTAGGTTGGCAGTGGAGCGATGAAATATCTCGGCTGCTATGATTGTCCTGCTGGATGGCGTTGCTCGACCGGAAACGGGGGATCGCATGGAGGAGTTGCGCACGCTTGAGTCTACCCTGAAGGATGTCGAGGGCCGGATTGCCAACGCATCGAAGTCCACGAAGCGCGTCACGTCCGCCCTTAATGCTGCCGCGAAGGCGAGCGCGCACGGGGACATAGCCGCCCTTCGCCGCGCGCTTGGCGATGCGAGTGAGTCGCTTCGGGTGGCACAGCTGGACACAGGCACTGCGGTATCTTCTTGGCGGTGGGAAGAAGAAGCCGAGCAGGAGTATTTCCGCAGTGGCCTGTTCGTCCAGGAGCTCCTCGCGGCGGCGGTCGGCAAAGTCGAGATCCAGGAAGACGAGGGCGTGTTGGTCTGCTACCCGTCTATGCTGCGGGTCGACCCTGTTCGGCGGGCGGTTCTGATCGACAAGAAGCCCTGGAAATCAGTCCGCCCTTCGGTCCTGATTTCGCATCTCGCAGACGTGCAGGGCAGGCCACCGCGCTTCAAGCCCACTGTGTTCCTGGAGTCGCTATACATGGCGTGGGATTACGCTCGGCATCTTGCACGGGGCATGCATGAGCCTGCTCGCGACATGCGCGTTGACAGGGTGTACGCCGCACTCACCATCGCTCCGGGCAGTGCCAAGGAGTACTCGAAACAAGAGTTCGGCCGGGACTTGTACCTGCTAGAGCGAGCTGGGGTTCGAGAGACGAAGAAGGGCGCCAGGCTTTCTTTCTCTCGTTCTACTGGCACGAAGGCAGGAGCCGGCGTGATCAGCGTTGTCGGGGAGGATGGACGCCAGGTCCTCTACTCGTCGATTTCCTTCGTAGAGGCGGGCTAGCATGGTTCCCCACATCCCAGTGGATGAGTACGCGGACTTTCTCGCGCGCGAGTACCTTTCCACGTTCGTGTGCGAAGGAGGGGCCGCCGTCAAGTTCGCCGTGGTAGCCGATGATGAGACGGCGGATGCTCTTCTCGTTTCGGTCGAGGAGCGCGCCAGTCGGCTTGGTATGCGCTTTGTGGCTGTCACTGCAGTGGACACCAGAGTCAATCTCATCCAGCAGCTCTTCTTCGCAGTAGCCGCGAGACTCGACTGGGTTTCGCTCGCGCGGAAGGTGGTTCGAAAGATACCGTCGGATGTGTGGGGCGACCAGGTCGGGGACGCGATGACCATCGCCCAGGTCGCCAGCGTTCTCGACATCGACGAGCTACTTGTGCGGACCCAGATCACCAAGGCGCTCAGCAATCGCGTCATGAGGGATTACTCGCTCGCCAAGGACTTTCGCATCGCCATGACTCAGGTCTGTCTGCCCGAGTTGCAGCCAGAGGCGTTCACCGAGGAGAGCCGAGCGTCCATTCTCGAATGGTTGCGCGGAGAGCTGCGGCTGATCAGCGCCGTCAAGGACAAGCACATATTCCATAAGATCGGTAGACATAGTGCGCGCGCGATGCTGGCATCGACATCCAGATGGATCGCAAAGGCCGGGGAGTGTGGTCTGGTGTTAACACTGGATCTCCGGCAGCTCGCGTTGAGTCGACGACCCGATGCTGCCGAAGGCGAGTTCTACTACACTCCAGCGGCTGTGATGGATGCCTACGAGGTGCTCCGACAGTTCATCGATGCGACGGACGAGATGGAGAATTTCATGCTCCTCGTGTTAGCGCCCGACGCGTTGCTCGATGATTCGACCAACCGGGGTTTCCCGAAGTATCAAGCCCTGAAGAACCGCATCTGGGATGACGTGCGCGACAGGGACCGAGTCAATCCGTACGCGCCGATGGTGCGGGTTTCTTCAGTAGGAGGGGGTGCGTCGTGAGCGCCTCCCTCACGGCTCGACGAGCACTCGAGGCGTTGCGAGCGGGTGTGCCAAATCGGGACGCAGTGCGAGCTCTCGGCTTCAACGGAGACGCGTTGCTCGAGTTGTTCTCGGAGCGTCTCGAGCAGGTCGCATCCGGAATATCGGATGGCGGTCAACAACGGGGCCTTCTGATTGCCGCGGAGTTCGGTGGGGGCAAGTCGCACGCGCTCGAGTATCTTAGCCATCGGGCTCTTAGTGCGGGATTCGCCGTCAGCAAGGTCGTCATCTCCAAGGAGACCCAGCTCTTCGACCCGGCGAAGGTCTTCTCGGCGGCAATCGATAGTCTGCAGGTAGCAGATCGCACCGGCAGCGTGCTTGATGAGATCGCTCTCAGCCGACTTGATGCTGGCCATCCGAGGTTCGACGACTTCAGCATGTGGTTGGGGACCTCGGGACTGAACTCTCGCTTCGACGCCACGATGTATCTCTATCGAGAGGCCGGCGCGAACGAGGAGTTGCAGCAACGCCTTGTCTCCTTCTGGAGTGGCAGGCCCCTGCAAGTGACACAACTCAAGAAGGACCTGCGATCGTGCGGCGCAGCGAGTTTCTATCCGATTGAGAAGATCGGTGCCAAGGACCTTGCCAGGGAGCGCTTCAGGTTCATGGCGAGACTACTGCATGCCGCTGGCTACAACGGCTGGCTGATACTCCTCGATGAGCTCGAGTTGATAGGGAGGTATAGCTTCCTGCAACGGGGGCGGTCCTATGCCGAGCTTTGTAGATTGATGGGGCTGGATGAAGAATCGGCTGTTCCGGGGTTGTTTGTGGTGGGGGCGATCACCCCTGATTTTGAAACGGCTGTCATTCGCGAAGGCAAGGACGATATCAATCAGATCGGGTTCAGATTCCGGGCACGCGGAGATGCGGATAGCGACCTGACTGCGGCGCTGGCTGAGCGCATGATGCTTGAGATCCAGAGAAGCTGCATCCGCTTGCCTGAGCCCGATGACGCCGCACTGAGTCAGACGCTTCTGCGGCTTGCCGAGGTCTATGGCGAGGCATACGGTGTTCCTCCGTCCACTCAGGAACCCGATGGCATGAGCGTTGGCTGGCAGATGCGTGAGTACGTCCGCTCGTGGATAACCCGCTGGGACCTTCAGCGCATTGACCCCGCGTACGTCTCGCGGACTGAGGTGGAGCGTATCGAGACGGACTACATAGAGGACACCC
>JAUXNU010000097.1 GCA_030682655.1 Actinomycetota bacterium
CGAGTTCGGAATCTGCCCGGCCCTCGTCAGACTGCTCACGTCGGGAACCTCCTACAGCTCGGGCCAGATGGCGCCCACGACGGCCGTCTGTTTCATGCTCCTCGGGCTCTCGCTGTTGCCGTTCGTATTCGACCGGCACCCGTCTCTCGCGCAGTCCCTGGCTACGGCCGCGTTGCTTGTCGGAAGCGTAGCCGTAATCGGCTATCTCTACGCCGTAGAGGGACTGTCTCGCGTCGCACTCTACACACCGATGGCGGTGAACACCGCGCTGACATTCATGCTGCTCGCGTTTGCCGTTCTAGCTGCGCGAGCGGATGTTGGGTGGATGGCCTCCTTCAGGGGCAGGCGCGCCGGTAGCGTCATGGCACGGCGGTTGATGCCGTTCGTCATCATCATCCTGGTGGTCATCGGTTGGCTGAGACTGCTCGCCCAGCGTGCAGGTTTCATCGACACCACGCTCGGCGTCGCCCTGATGACAACCACCAGCGTTGGGGCAATGGGCGTCATCGTCCTTCTGACAGCCAGCCGCTTGAACGCCGAAGACAGCGCGAAACGCAAGTTCGAGAAGTCCAATGCTAGGCTGGCAAGCATCGTCGAAGGTACCGGCGACGCGATCATAGGAGTAGCGCCCGACCTCTCGATCACGAGCTGGAACGCCGCCGCAGAGCGCATGTATGGCTACGCGTCTGACGAGGTGATCGGGCAACCGTTGTCCATACTGCTACATTCGGAGTCGCAAGACGACACCCCATCCACCTGGCGTTTCACCCTGGCAGAGGGCGAGGTACAGCATCTGCGACGGTCGCATGTGACCAAAGAGGGCCGTCGTATCGATGTCGCCGTCACCCTGTCTCCCGTCCGCAACGATTGCGGCGCGGTGGTCGGTATGTCCGACATCGTTCGCGACGTCACCCAGACGACACAGATGCGAGAGGATCTGCGTAAGAGCACAGAGGAGCTGAACGCCTTCTTCACGACGAACCTCGACCTCCTGTGCATCGCGGACGTCGACGGTCACTTCGTCAAACTGAACCCCGAGTGGGAGCACGTCCTCGGATATCCCATCGCAGAACTCGAAGGCAACGTCTTCCTCGACTACGTCCACCCCGACGACGTCGACGGTACCCTTCAGGCCATAGACTCGCTGTCCGAGCAGCAAGACGTGGTCAACTTCGCGAACCGCTATCGGACCAAGGACGGGTCCTATCGCTGGATCGAATGGAGATCGCATCCGGTCGGCGACCTCATCTACGCGGCCGCACGTGACATCACCGAGCGCAAGATCGCGGAGGAGAAACTGGAAGAGGCCAACAGGGAGCTGGAGTCCTTCACGTACTCGGTCTCCCATGACCTCCGGGCCCCCCTGCGCCACATCTCCGGGTTCGTGGACCTGCTCAAGCAGACCGCAGGCGAGCGGATCGATGAACGTGGCCAGCACTACCTGGCGATGATCGCGGAGTCGACCGGCGAGATGGGAACCCTCATCGACGACCTGCTGGCGTTCTCCCGCATGGGCCGTGCAGCGCTGTCCCTCGAAGAGCTGAATCTTGCAGACATGGTCCAGGAGTGCATTGCCAGCCTGGACGACAGCACGAAAGGACGCGAGATAGAGTGGGTCGTCGGCGAGCTGCCTACCGTACACGCGGACTGGGCCATGATGCGTCAGGTGCTCGCGAACCTGCTCGGAAACGCCGTCAAGTACACCGGACCACGGGAGAACCCCCGGGTCGAGGTAGGAGCGTACCTGGACGGGAGCGAGATTGTGATCTACGTTCGGGACAACGGCGTCGGGTTCGACATGGCGTACATAGACAAGCTGTTCGGTGTGTTCCAGCGGCTGCACAACGCCACGGACTTCGAAGGCACGGGAATCGGTCTTGCCAACGTGCGACGGATAGTCACCCGCCATGACGGTCGGACGTGGGCGGAAGGTGCCGTCGACCAGGGAGCGACGTTCTACTTCTCCTTGCCGACCGGAAGCACGAAGCAGGCCTTCCAGAACCACGATGAAGAGGGAGAGGGTAGATGATGCGCGACGTCCGAACGATCCTGCTCGCGGAGGACAGCCCCAAGGACGCGGAACTCACCATGACAGCCTTGGAACAACACAACCTCGCCAACAAGGTGGTGTGGGTACGCGATGGCGCGGAGACCCTCGACTACATGTACCGGCGCGGCGAGTACGCGAATCGCGAGCGGGGCAACCCCGCCGTCATCCTGCTCGATCTCAAGATGCCGAAGGTAGACGGGATGCAGGCTCTGCGAACGATCAGGAACGACCCCGACCTCAAGATGACGCCCGTCGTTATCCTCACCTCCTCGCGCGAGGAACGTGATCTCATCGAGGGCTATTCGCTCGGCGTGAACGCGTACGTCGTCAAGCCGGTGCGCTTCGCAGAGTTCGTCGACGCGGTCGCTCAGCTTGGGGCGTTCTGGGCGATCGTCAACGAGCCACCGCCCAACACCGCACGATAACCACAAGGGATGGACGATGGAACGATTGACGATTCTGCACCTCGAGGACAGCCCGATGGACCAGGAGCTGATCGCGGCGGTCTTGAAGGGCGAGCTGGACTGCACGGTCGAGGCCGTTGGCACGCGAGATGCATTCACCGCCGCACTGGAAACATGCGCTCCTGATGTGATTCTTCTCGACTACAACGTCCCGGGATTCGACGGATTGACGGCGCTGGAGCTAGCACGCGAACGGTTCCCCGACATCCCGGTGATCTTCGTCTCAGGCACCTTGGGCGACGAGCTCGCCGCGCAGATCATCAAGCGCGGGGCCTGCGACTACGTCTTGAAAGATCATACAGCCAGTCTGCCTTCCGCCATCCTCCGCGCACTGGAGGAAAGCCGCATGCAGACCGCCTATCGGGAAGCGCAGGAGGAACTGCGCCGGGCCAACGACGAGCTTGAGTTCAAGGTGCTCTCGCGGACCGCCGAACTAGCAGCCATGAACGAGAGGCTCGAGAACGAGGCCAGAGAACGGCGGTACGCTGAAACACGTTTGGAGAACGCGCTGAAATACGCGCCTTTCCCGATCATGCTGCATGCCGAGGATGGCCAGGTCCTGGTGGTCAACGAGTGCTGGCAGCAGACCACGGGCTACTCGTCAGCCGACATCCCGACAATCGAGGATTGGACCGAGAAGGCCTACGGCTCGCGCAAGGACATGGTGCGCTCAAACATCAAGCATCTCTTCGAGTCGGATGCGCCGATCGAGGAGGGCGAGGACACGATCACGACACACGAAGGCGCCACAAGGGCATGGGCGTTCAAGTCCGCACCACTCGGTCGAGACTCGAGCGGCCGGAGACTTGTCATCACCATGTCGATGGATGTCACCGACCGCAAGCAAACCGAACAGGACCTCGACGCGGCGAGACTGGCGGCGGAGACAGCGAACGTGGCGAAATCGAGATTCCTCGCAAACATGAGTCACGAGTTGCGCACACCACTCGGAACCACCATCGGGTTCGCGCAGCTGTTGCAGGAGCAGCTCCTAGGAGATCTCAACCTCAAGCAGCAGGAACAGGTCGGCTACATCCTGGAAAGTGCGCGGCACCTGCTCTCCTTGATCAACGACATCCTCGACCTCTCCAAGATCGAGGCCGGCAAGATGGAGCTGAGACCATCTCAGGTTCGTCTCGCAGATCTGCTGGAGGGCAGCCTCAACATGGTCAGAGAACAGTGCCTCAGGAAGGGAGTGGCGCTGGCTTTGGAGCTTGGCCCCGACGCACAGGCGGTACTCCTCACAGCCGATGAGCGCATGTTGAAGCAGGTGATGTTCAACCTGTTGTCCAATGCGATGAAGTTCACACCGCGCGACGGGAGAAACATTGTCAGCGCGCGGATCGAGCGCGACGAGATCGTGGTCTCCGTAGTCGATACCGGAATCGGGATCGCTCCCGAGCAACAAGAGGCCATCTTCGAGGAGTTCTACCAGGTCCGGAGCGACTACTCCGACAAGACGGCCGGCACGGGACTGGGTTTGCCACTGGTCGCGCAGATGGTGGCCTTGCACGGAGGACGAACGTGGTTGGAGAGCGCCGGCATCGACAAGGGCAGCACCTTCTCCTTCGCCATACCGCTCAAGCGCCAGGACGAGCCAACGGAGGAAGCAGCGGAGCAGGAGGCGTCGAACGAGGGGCCTCTCGACACGATCGAGACCTTCATCTCGCACCACGATCACGTGTGCCTCTGCCGGTTCGAGCCCCTCGACCTATCTGCACCGGTCGACCACGTTGCCCTGCTGCAGGGTCTGGAGTCCGGCAAACGAGCAGGCGATCTCGTTCTCGAAATCGCGAGCGAGAGATATGCGTTGCTTCTCACCGACATTGGCCGACAAGACGCCGAAACAGCATGCCGCAGAATCGCCGTTTCACTCGAAACGACCCTCGCAATGCCCTGGCATTGGGCGATAGCCGTGTCCCCGGACGAAGGACGCGACCCCGAAGGGCTGCTTGAGATCCTGAGCGCCAGAATCGTAGACACGCCATGAGCACGATACTGATCGTGGACGACAACCCGGGACACCTCGCCCTCCTCAGCGACGTGCTCCAAGCCGAGGGCCACACCACCCAGGCAGCAGAGAGCGGTGAGCAGGCGATCGAACTGGCCCTGTCCACGACGCCCGATCTGATACTCATGGACATACAGATAGGCGACATGGGCGGCGTCGAAGCGCTGTCTGTGCTCAGACAGAACCCTGCCACTCGTGCCGTTCCCATCATAGCGGTCACCGCACTGGCGATGGACGGCGACAAAGAGCGGCTCCTCGCGGCCGGATTCGATGATTACCTGTCAAAGCCCGTCGACCTTGCCGTTGTTCGTAAGATCGTGCAGCGCTTTCTCTCCTCGGCTGAGGACGGGAGGACGTGAACGTGAAGGAAGAAAGACGCAAGGTCCTCATCGTCGACGATGAGGAGCGCCTCCGCGGCGTTCTTGAGGCCAGGGTAGGCGCCATGGGTCACGAGGTTCTCGTCGCGGCCGACGGAGAGGAGGCGCTGGCCCGTGCCCGGAGTGACAGCCCGGACCTCATACTCCTCGACGTGATGATGCCCGAACTCGACGGGTTCTCGGTCGCCCGGATACTCAAGGACTCGCCGGAGACAAGCCACATCCCGATCGTCATGGTCACCGCGCTAAGCGATGTCGAGGATCGCGTACGAGCGCTGGAGGCGG
Source organism: Actinomycetota bacterium (assembly GCA_030682655.1). Classification (NCBI taxonomy): domain Bacteria; kingdom Bacillati; phylum Actinomycetota; species Actinomycetota bacterium. Next base: position 5,188 of record JAUXNU010000097.1, read on the forward strand.
GTGCAGACGACTTCCTCACGAAGCCCGTGGAGCCGACGGAACTGACCGCACGGGTCCGATCGCTCCTCAAGGTGAAAGCGTACAACGACTACATGCGTCACCACCAAGAAGAACTCGAGTTGGCGGTCACGAACAGAACGAAAGAGCTCCAGTTCGCGCTCGACCGACTTGAGGTGGCATCCCTGGACACCATCTACCGACTCTCCCGTGCAGCCGAATACAGGGACGACGATACCGGGGCGCACGTCAAGCGAGTGAGCCACTGCGCCGCCATCATCGCAAGTCAGATGGGACAACCTGCGGCATTCAACGACATGGTCCTAAGGGCAGCACCCATGCACGACGTCGGCAAGATCGGCATCCCAGACGCCGTACTCTTGAAGCCCGGGAAGTTGAACACGGAGGAGTGGCGCATCATGCAAACGCATGTCGAGATAGGCGTCAACCTGCTCTCGGGCTCCGATTCTGAGCTGCTGCAGCTGGCCGAGACTATAGCGGGGACCCATCACGAACGGTGGGACGGGGCCGGTTACCCAAACGGTCTCGCAGGAAAGACGATACCCCTGGCCGGACGCATCGCGGCGGTGGCGGATGTCTTCGACGCAGTGTGCTCGAAACGGCCCTACAAAGAGGCCATGACGCCAGAAGATGCATTTACTCTCATCGTTTCCGAAAGCGACGGCCAGTTCGACCCCGAGGTAGTTGACGCTTTCGTCGCCGCCCGAGACGACATCATGGACACACTACTGGAACTGAACCTACACGTCGGCTGAGCGCGCGCAGAGCGACTCAGCCGACATCTCACCTACACGTAGGTGTAGAGCTTCCCGTAGGGCCGGTGGCTGATCGGCACGAGCTTCGTGAACGGCACCGAGAGCACATCGTCGACGTCCATGTCGAACGCCTCGCAGTACTCCTCGAGCACGGGCCGCAACTCCGCGATGTCTTCCTCATCGGCCACGAAGATGCCGACCTCTTTGCCGCACTGCCACGGCTCGACTTCTCCGCGCAGGTAGACCGTGCCGCCGTGCATGCCGGTCGCGAGATACCCCCCCACGAGCGGCCCGTCGAACTGCGAATTCATCCCGAGCAACACGAGCAACCCTCCGGCCATGTACTCGCCGAAGAAGTCGCGCGACTTCCCGCCGCAAACCATCACGGGCCGCAGTCCCTCGTAGGCCTTCATGTGGATTCCGACCCGGTAGCCGACATCGCCCTTGATGAAAACGGACCCGCCGCGCATCCCATAGCCGAGAACATCGCCGGCATCGCCGTGAACGATCACCTTGCCAGCGTTCATCGTGTTGCCGACGCCGTCTTGCGCATTGCCGAAGACCTCGACCGTTGGCCCGTCCATGAACATCGCCAGGTCCTGGCCGACCGTTCCGTGCACCTCGATGCGAACGCCGCCCGCACGGATGCCGGTCCCGATGTAGCGCTGCCCGTTCACGTTGAGCAGCTTCACGGTCTTGGCGCCATCCGAGATGGCGCGGCGGACAGCCTCGTTGACGTTGCGGTAGTAGACGCTCTGCGCGTCGATCGTGGTGACATCGCCGTCAACGGTCACCTGCGGATCCACCCGCAGGTAGCCTTCAAGGGGTCCGGCGCTCTTGGTATCTGCTGTCATCTCGCTCCTCCCCTACATCCCGGCCGGTTTGACACCGAGAATCTCGCAGGTCTGCGCATCGAGACCGTTGGCGCGCAGCCGCTCACGGCTACCACGTAGCGACTCGACCGCATTGACACCCAACGCGCCCAGGATCTCCTGCAGCTCGTGACTCCAGGCGTGCACGAGATTGGTGAGCCTTTCGGCCCCCCATTCTGGGTCGACTCGCCGCGTAAGTTCCGGCTTCTGCGTCGTGAGGCCCCACGAGCACGAGCCCGTGTGGCAGCCCTGGCACAGGTGACACCCGAGGGCCATGAGGGCCGCCGAGCCGATCGCGACGACGTCGGCCCCGAGCGCGATCGCCTTGGCCATGTCCGCCGAGGAGCGGATCGAGCCGGCAGCGATGATCGACGCCTGGTTGCGGATGCCCTCGTCGCGCAGTCGCTGGTCGACGACGGCGATCGCGATCTCGATCGGGATGCCGACGTGGTCGCGAATGATCTGCGGAGCGGCTCCCGTGCCGCCGCGGAAGCCGTCGAGGTAGACGTAGTCGGCACCCGCACGCACGATGCCGCTCGCGATCGCGGCCACGTTGTGCACGGCCGCGATCTTCACGCCCACCGGCTTGTAGCCCGTGGCTTCCTTGAGGGAGTAGATGAGCTGGCGCAGGTCTTCGATTGAGTAGATGTCGTGGTGCGGCGCGGGCGAGATCGCATCGGTTCCCTGCGGGATCATGCGGGTCTCGGAGACCTCGCGGTTGATCTTCTCGCCGGGCAGGTGGCCGCCGATTCCGGGCTTGGCTCCTTGGCCGATCTTGATCTCCATAGCCGCGCCCCGGTTGAGATACTCGGGATTGACACCGAAGCGTCCCGAGGCAACCTGGACGATGACGTTGTCCTGGAACGGGTAGAGGTCCGCGTGCAGGCCGCCTTCGCCGGTGTTCATGAGGATGCCCAGGCGCTCGGCGGCCATGCCGAGCGACTTATGGACGTTGAGCGAGACCGAGCCGTAGGACATCGGCGAGAAGATGATCGGCGTGTCGAGCTTGATGTTGTTGCTGATCCCGGCACCATCCGCGAGGCGAAAGCCACCAGCGCCGTTGGACTCCACCTCCACGCTGTCGGGCTTGCGGCCAAGGTACGTGCGCAGCTCCATCGGTTCGCGGAGCGGGTCGATCGACGGGTTGGTGACCTGACACGCGTCGAGCACGAGGTAGTCGAAGATGTTGCGGTACGGGCGGTCGTTGCCCATGCCTGTCAGCATCACGCCGCCGGTCTCGGCCTGACGCCACACGGCCTTGCGCAGCGCCGGGTCCCAGTGATCGTTGCTGCGGTAGGCCAGGTCGTTCTTCTTTATCGTGATGCAGTGCGCCGGGCAGTACGTCACGCAGCGGTGGCATGCACGGCACTTGGTGTCGTCAGGGACGGGGCGCTCGTTGAACGAGTACACGCCCCAGCCGCACTGCTGCACGCAGCGGCCGCACTTGTGGCATTTGTCGTAGTCGATCTTGACCTTGAACTCAGGCTGGATGAGGCTGATCGGCATCTCTAGCTCACCTCGACAGTCTCACACGTGTCTTCGACGCCGGTGACGGCGCACGAGACTTCGGAAGCGGACAGGTGCAGGTCTCCGTGGATCGGCCAGTCCATCCCGCCAACGCGAGCGATGACCGGCTCGCCGGCTCTTGGCGCCCACACGCGGTCGGGCGAATCGAGGACTTCGCGCATCGCGCTTTCCTCGGAGGCGACCATCACGATCGAACCCTGGGTGGCAGCCACCAGAGGACGGAGCTTGATGCGGTCGTTCAGGGCGACCATGCCTCCGTTGAAGCCAAGGACGATCGCGAAGGGGCCGTTGAGCATGCCCGGGCCGTAGACCGCACGAAGACTGCGCATGACAGCTGCTTCCTCGGCAGGCATCCGATCGATCTCGGACCATAGCGGGCTCGCGAGCGCCTTGCATGCGAGCTCGAGCGGCAGTTTGTGGCGCCGGAGCATGAGGTCGAAGAGGTATGCGGCGACCTCGGTGTCGGTCCCTAGCGAGCACGTGTAGCCGAATGCCTCGAGGTAGCGGCTATTGATACCGTAGCTCGAGATCTCGCCGTTGTGCACGATCGACCAGTCGAGCAGCGTGAACGGGTGCGCGCCGCCCCACCAGCCCGGCGTGTTTGTCGGGAAGCGGTTGTGGCCGACCCAGGTGTGGCCCTGGTACTCCTCGAGCAGGTAGTAGTGGCCGATCTCCTCGGGGAAACCGACGCCCTTGAAGGCGCCCATGTTCTTGCCCGAGGAGGCGACGAATGCGCCGTCTATCTGCGAGTTGATGAGCATGACCGTGTGGACGATGTAGTCCTCGGCGCTCATCTCCGAGTTCTCGAGCTTGTGCGGATCGGGACCCAGGAAGTAGCGCCATAGCAGCGGCGCGTCCGTGATGCCCTTGACCGGGCGGGTCGGCATGGGCTCGGCGAGGTCGACCACGAAGTACTGGTCGAACACGGCCTCGGCGTCCTCCTTGGCCTTCAAGTCGTGGTACATCATGTGGAAGCAGAAGTGGTCCGGGAACTCAGGGTATATGCCGTAGCCGGCGTACCCGCCGCCCAGTCCGTTGCCCCGGTCGCGCTGCACTGCCATCGCACGGATCGCGACCTCGCCGCCCATAAGCGTGCCGGACTCGTCGCAGATGCCCATCAGCCCGCAGCCGCCGTGGATCTTGCTGGCGGCCTCCGCGGCGTACGCCGGACGCTCGCCGCCGAACACGCCCTCGCGATCGGAGAACGTCGGCAGCTTCGTGCTAGGCATGCGATCGAGAAGTGGGTTGAAGTCCATCGCTCTACTCATCTCCCTCGTCCTCGGCAAGCAGCTTCGCGACGGCGTCCCCGCCAGTCGCAGGAAGGGCGGAAAGCCCCAGCTTCTTACGGGCGGACTCCCTTGGTTTGCCAAGGACACCGGTCTTCAGGAACTCCGCATAGGCGGCAGAGACCGACTCCGGACCGCTGCCCGACGCCATCGCAAGCTCCTTCAGCTTGCGGAACGTCTCGGCCATACCGATGTCGGAGTGACACAGCTCCTGGCACGTGTAGCACTCCAGGCACTTCCACAACTGGCTGTCGGCGATCACTGCATCGAGATTGCCGCGCACGAGCTCGCCGATGATCTCGGTCGGCTGGAACGTCGTGTCGACTTTGCACACCGGGCAGTCGTCCTTGCATGCCTCGCACGAGTAACACTTGCCAAGGAGCGCCACGTCGAAGTGTTCCGCGAGCTGGGCCTTATCGGCGGTGCGCGAACCCCAGCGCTCGAGGAACGGGTCTACGCTGACGCGGTGCATGTCCAGCCCGATCTCCTCCGGCTCGTGGCCGTAGGCAAGCGCAAGCAGCTCTGACAGGTACAGCACCGGCACATGGATGTCCTCGCGTGCGCGCTGGAGAGCGGCCTGGTTCAGGTCGAACTGCTGGAAGCAGCTCGGACACACGACCACCATTGCGTCGACCTCTTCGCTCTGGAGTTCAGTGAGCTTCCGACGCGCGAACGCGAGCGACGCCTCGCGTTCGCCGACGCGATCGAGCGCCCCGCCGCAGCACTGCATCTTGGTCGAATAGTCGATGACGCGCGCGCCGAGAGCGGTGATGAGCGACTCGACCTTGGTCGGGTGCAGCGGGTCGTCCCAGCGCACGGCCGGCTGAGGGCGGAGCAGGTGGCAGCCGTAGTGCACGGCGATGCGCATGCCCCAAAGCGGCCGGGTGACCTTCGCCGCCACGAGCCCGGTGCCCATCTCGTCGATAAGCCACTCGGCGAAATGGGTGATCGTGAGGTCGCCGCTGTAGTGCAGATCCTCGCGCGCAAGCCGCTCGTTGATCGCGTCCTTCTCGCGCCACTGCGTCTTGAGGTGGCTGGAGGCTTCCTTGAACGTCGAGTAGCAGCCGTTGCACGGCGTGACCACGCTCAGTCCCGCCTTCTCCACGAGGGCGAGGTTGCGAGCGGCGGCCGTGTAGAAGGCGCTCTCGTCATTGGCCTTCACAAGGGTGCCCTCAGGGCAGCACGTGTGGCCCTCGAGTTCATGGATATGAGCCCCGAGGTCGTCCATCACGATTCTCGTGGCCTTCTCGATGAACGGGAACCGCGCGGGGATCGTGCATCCCCAGAAGACCGCAAACTCCTTCATCGGTCCGCCCTTCCTCTCTCGCCCAGAAACGAAAAAGCCCGCCGGACCCGTTGGGGTCGGCGAGCGTCATTGCTCGGTACGTATGTCTCCAGCACACCGTTGTGCCGGTGGAGGAAGTATAGCAAATCGCACGCCTACCGGAAAGCGCGGGCGAAACACGGAGGAAACACGCTAGTGCGTCGGCTACTGGTCCTCGCCAGCTGCGGAACCCGTCTCGCTCTCCTCGGCTTCCCCGCCAAAGATCCAGAACCGCGCGCCGGCCAGCAGTGTCCCGAGCGCACCGCCCGCGAATAACGGCTCGCCAAGGAGCCCCCAGAGCAGCAGGAACACGGCTGTGAAATACCAGAACAGCACGCCCGAGAGCTTCAGGTCGAGCCATCGCTCGGCGCGCGCGCGGCCCTCGATGCCCCCACGCCGGGCCACGAACGAGAACAGCACGATGTTCTGCGCATGCCGCATGAATACCGGCATCTGAGTGAGCACGAAGAACCCGAGGACCCCCGCGTAGAACGAAACCATGCGTCCCGCGCGCACCGTGAACCACCATGCGACCGCGAGAACAACCCAGATTCGCAGGAGTGCCAGGAGGTGCCGCGGACTGACGAGGCGACCGGCCTCGATGTCGGCGATGAACGGCGTGTTGAGCTCGTAGCTCCCGCCGAGATCGTAGTGGCAGTCCGCTCCCTGCCGGAACAGCCGCTGGCCGACGACCGAGAGCCGGTAGTCGAGCAGGTAGAGTGCGGAGATGACGAGCAGAGCCGACCACAGCTGATCCAGAAGGAATTCCTTGACCACGCGGCTACCCCCGACGTCGTGAGTAGCCACGAGTATAGCGTGCCACACTCGCGGCGCGTCCAGCAGGAGTGTGGTGCCCCCGTCGGGAATGAACTCACCAGAGCGGCGTGCGACGGGCCACCGGGGCCCCGAGCGAGAAGGGAACGGGGCCGAATCGTGGCACGAGCAGACAGCTTCAAACTCGCGCAGTTCTCAGACATCCACTGCGGAGACCCGCGATTTGATGTGGAGCTCCTTGGCGGGATCATCGACGCGATCAACGCCGATGAGCCCGACCTCGTGATCGTGCCGGGAGATCTCACCGCTTCGGGCTATCCGGACGAGTTCCGGGAAGCCCGCGAATACCTGGACCGGCTCGCTTGCCCCCATGTCGCCGTTCTCATCGGCAATCACGATGCCCGCAAGGTCGGCTACGAGCTGTTCGAGCAGTCGTTCGGCGACCGGTACCGCACCTGGGACTTCTCGTTCAAGATCGACTGCGACACCGGGGTCAGTCAGAACATCAGCGTCATCGGCCTGGATTCGAGCAAGCCGGACCTCGACGACGGCGAGATCGGGAGACATCGTCACCGCTGGCTGCGGGAACACCTCGCCGAGGCGGACGGCTTCAAGCTCGTCGCCCTACACCATCACCTGGTAAGCATTCCCGGCACGGGACGCGAGCGCAACGTCGTGTGGGACGCCGGCGAGGTTCTCGAGATCCTGGCCGAGAACAACGTGGATCTCGTCGTCGCAGGCCACAAGCACGTGCCGTACGTGTGGCCGACCGCAGGCATGCTCATCGTCACGAGCGGGACCGCTTCGACGTGGCGCACGCGCGGCTTCACTCCCCCCTCGTACAACATGATCGAGATCACGCCGGACGAGGTCATCGTCGAGATCAGGGCGTCGCGCGGGGATCACGAGCCGCGCCGACTCGCCTATCCGCGTATGCCCGCGGCTACACGGCGCCCGATCGGAACGGGGCCGACCGGCCGCACGTTGGATTCGGTCTCGCCGCCGCCGCGAAACGGGCTCTAGTCCTCGGCTTCGGCCGCCAGCAGGACCGCCTCGGCGATGTCGCGAAGTGAGCGGCGCTTGTCCATCGCAAGCCGCTGCAGGCGCCCAAACGCCTCGGGCTCGGTCATCCCCCGGCTCATCAGCACGCCTTTGGCCCGGTCGAGGACCTTTCGCGTCTCGAGTCGGTCGGACAGGTCGGCGACCTCCTCGGCAAGTGCGCGGGCCTCGGCGAAGCGGGACACAGCGACCGACAAGGCGGGCACGATGTCGTGCTTGGTGAACGGCTTGACGAGATAGGCCATCGCGCCAGCCGCACTCGCGCTCTCAACATAGGAGGTCTGGGAGAAGGCGGTGACCATCACCACGGGGGCAAGCGTTTCCTCGCCGATGATGCGCGCCGCGTCTATCCCGTTCATCTCCGGCATCTCGACGTCCATGAACACCAGATCCGGTCGCAGTTCGCGGGTCATGGCGACGGCTTCCGTGCCTGTTCGGGCCTCCCCGACGACCTCGTGACCCTCCTCTTCAAGCATCTCGCGGAGGTCCATGCGGATGAGGGCTTCGTCCTCGGCGATCAGCACTCGCATCAGGCGGTCTCCTCGGCAGGTGTCGGTACAAGCGGGACACGGACGGTCACGGTCGTGCCGGGTCCGCGACCGAATGAAAGCGTGCCGCGCAGATCGTCTTCGACGATGGTGCGCACGATGGCCAGGCCCAGGTTGGCCGAGGAGCTCAGGTCGAAACCGTCGGGTAGTCCGGAGCCGTTGTCCCGCACGGTTAGCACGAGTTCCCCGCTCAGCCGCCGCATGTCGACGGTGACCGCGCCATCGGCAAGCCCGGTGATTCCGTGCTCTATCGCGTTGTGAACGAGTTCTGCGACCACAAGCGCGAGGGAGGTCGCGATCTGAGCCGGAACATCCCCTGTGGTGCCCTTCACCGTCACGCTCACGTCGGGGCTGTCGCCCGCAAGTCCCTGGCGCACCATGTCGACGACCGTCTTGGCAGCCTCGGTGAAGTCGATCCGCTCCGCGGTCGAACCGGCGAGCATCTCGTGCACGACCGCCATCGAGGCGACACGCTCCGTCGCCTCGGCAAGCGCGCGACGGGCTTCCTCACTCTCAGCGCGACGCCCCTGGATGCGCAACAGGCTGGCGATAGTCTGCAGGTTGTTCTTGACGCGATGATGAACCTCGCGGATGGTCGCTTCCTTGACCTTTATCTCCTGCTCGCGGAGCCGAGCTTCCGTGACATCCTCCATGAGCACCAGCACGCTGGAGCCGAGCCCAAGCGTCCGGTAGCCAAGGACACGCTCGTGTACCGCAACCTCGGTGTTGAGCGCGGCTCGCACGCGCAACACGGGGACGATAGCCTCGGCCGAACCCGGAAGAAGAGTCGCGGACGTGCCGGCCAGTGCACCCTCGACTCCCGCGAGCCGCATGATGTTCACGGCGTTGGGACTCGCGTAGATGATCGATCCATCCGGCGAGATACGCATCACGCCATCGCCGGCACGGCGGAAGGTCGAGTAGGGCATGTCCGTGCGAGCGTCGAGCAAGGGACCGTCGCCAAGGACCGCGATGACGTCCTCGGCGGCGCGCATGAACTGCGTCTCCATCGTTCCGGGTGCCTCAAGTACCTGCTGGGCGATGTCGCGCACGAGAACCGCACGGGGGCGATCACCCGAACCGATAGGGTACGCGATCGTCCCGAACGAGATACCGCGCGTGATGCGCCGACGCTCACCGGTGACGATCTCTCCCCTGCCATAGGCGGCATAGGCTTCGGGCTCGTCCTCACGCCGCAACGTCTTGCCCACGCGGGTCGAGGCAACCGCTGCGATCGCGGTCATCGGCCGGGCGTCGGCGACCACCCGCAAGCTGTCCGGGGACACGTGGATGGCCAGAGCGACATCACCGTAGCCCATGTCCGCGATGAGCTGAAGATTCGCGGCTACACCGGCAATGTGCTCGGCGGTTCCCCCTGGAGTGCTCGTGTCGGTGTGCGCTGCATCTGACATAGCGTGAGTATAGGGCAGGATGCCGTATACGGTTGCGCGACATCGCCATGTCAGGCCAGGCTTGCTGAGAACCGCTTATCGTGGCCGATGGCCGTCCAGCAGCTTCCCTTGGCTGGTGCGACCGTTTATCGCGTGTTCCTAACCTTTTGTCTCCCACGGACGATGTCATATACGAGAGCATAATACTGGCACGGGGAGAATCCGTGGACCAACAGGATCTCAGAGGGCTCCTTCGGCGCGATGTCCAGCTCAACGCGCTGTCATCGGTGATCACAATCGCTCTACTCGGCATGGTGATCGTGCTCGCGTACGCGGTGCTCACCGGCCTGGACATGGCTCAACCGCTCATCCTCGACTACCCGCTGGTTACCCTGGGCGCGATCGGTCTTCTGCTTGCCGTCATCGCCTACATGGCCGAGCAGCACCGCAACTTGCGCGGCGAACTCATCGACGCCCACACCAGCCTTGAGAAAGCGCGGGACGATGTCGTAGCAAGCTACGAGCGCCTCGCCTTCGCCCACGAAGTGGCGGCGATTGCCGGAATGCTCGAGCATGGCAACGCAGTCGATCAGGTCCTGCGCGCGTCGCTCGAGCACTACGATGCCGACGCCGCTGCCCTCGTGAGCGACGAATCTAACATAATCGTCCGCGATCCCAGGGACACGCACCAGGCAAACTCCGCCATGGTCCAGGCCTCACTCGCGGCGGTCCGCACAGGCGAGCCCGTATCCGTGGGCCAGAGCGGTGGCGAATCAGCTTCATTGTCGATCCCCTTGCGCATCCGTGGCCGCCTCAGCGCCGTTCTCTGCCTCTGGCGGCAGTCCGGGCGCTTCGCCGATGAGCATGTCGACGGCTTGGGCCTCATTGGCAGAGTGCTGGAGCTGGCCATGGAGAACAGAATGCTGCTTGCCGAAACGCGGGAGCAGCTCGGCGGGACGTTGCGAACTCTCTCGCACCTCATCGACAAGCGCGTACCCAAGTACGCCGATCACGCGACCCGTGTCGCCGCCCACGCCGTATCCGTGGGTATGAGGTTTGGACTGACCGGCGGCGACCTTGTCGACTTACGCGCCGCTTCGATCCTAATGGACGTAGGCATGCTCGATCTGCCCGATCACCTCCTTGACCCCCACCGACTGCTGTCGGAAGAGGAGTGGAAAGCGCTCGCCAGCCACCCGGACCTAGGCGCAGAGTTCGTGGCGAAAGCCAACCTCCCCCACACCGTCCAGGAAGCCGTCCGCTATCATCACGAGAGCATGAACGGCTCGGGATTTCCCCATCGTATTGCCGGCACTCAGATACCCTTCGCTGCCCGCATCATCGCCGCATGCGATGCGTACGAGTCGCTCATTCGACCCCGCAGCGAATCGAGGGAGCCCATCACTCCGGACGCTGCGGCACGTGAAATCGCCGCGCAGGCTGGGTACCTGTACGATGCCGAGGTCGTGAGAGCGCTCCTAAAGACGCTTGCTGACGAACGCGGTTGCGCGCAGGCGGCAAGGGCGACCGCACCGGAAAACACCGCGAAGGTTGTATGCGTCTGACATCGCAGGATGACTTGACATGCTCCAAGCACCCAGCCTGGACGCACACAGGACCGCGCGGAGACGCAACCTCCCCACGCCAGGAACGACTCCCTATTGCGCCCCTCCGTGCGGTCCTCATTTGTCCGGAGTGAAGGCACAGGCGACTTTGCATCCGAACCACGTTGCGATTTGAGTATAATCACCCGGACGCTGCAACCATGCCCGGGTGGCGGAACAGGCAGACGCGTCGGTCTCAAAAACCGGTGATGGAAACATCGTGCGGGTTCGATTCCCGCCCCGGGCACCATGCTCTACCAGGGACTTAGCCGAACGTCCTGTGTCTGCCTGATCGCTATCCTGCTATTCACCGCCCGATTCATCGCCCAAATGCTCCAGAATCGCCCTTTTCGGCCCCCAGAGCTATACGCCTCCAGAGACCTTCCGCCGGCGCTCCACGGCGCCCGACAACGCAGAGTCCAGGCCGCGGGCCGCTTCCTCCTGCATGCCGGGGAGCACGTGCGCGTACACGTCGAGCGTGATAGCGGCCGTCGCGTGCCCCAGGCGCTCGCTCACTACTTTCAGCGGGACGCCCTGCCGTAGAAGCTGACTCGCATGCGAGTGCCGCAGATCGTGCAGTCGGATGCCGAGATTGTGGCGCTTCGCGAACCGCGCGAAGGCCGCACTGAAGTTGTTGGGATGCCAGGGGCTTCCGTCCAGCATGCAGAAGATGAGGTCGCCGTCCTGGTATCCCTTGCCTACGTCGGTCTTCAGGCGTTCCTGTTCGAGACGGTGCCGCCAGAGGGGTTTGATCGTGAGATCGGGAAGCTGTACTCGCCGCACGCCCTTGCGGGTCTTGGGGCTCTTGAAGCGCAAGCCCGCCGAGGTCTGCTCAAGAGAGCGCGACACACTCAGCACGCCCGCGTCGAAGTCCAGATCGCCCCAGCGCAGCGCCAACAGCTCGCCGCGCCGTAGTCCCGTCGTGACGGCGACGAGCACCGGCAGATAGAGCTCGTGGTTGCTGTCCTTCTCCAGACACTCGAGCATGCGCGCGGTGTCGTCCTCGTTCTGCGCGTTCATCTCCGGTCGCTGTGGCCGCGGGGGATCCGTGCCCTCGCAGGGGTTCCACGTCAGTAGCCGAGCTTTCACCGCGCTCTTGAGCGCCACGTGCAGGACGCGATGATGGTGCAGGACCGTCTGAGGCGACAGCCCACCCTTGCCGTTCAGCCGCCCGGACTCCAACGCGGAGGCGTAGTAGCCCTGTATGTGCATCGGACTCAGCTTGGTCAGTCTATGGTTGCCGAGTGCGGGGATCAGGTGCCTGCGCACGATAGCGTCATACCGCTCGAGCGTCTTGCCCGACACCCTGCTGCGCGCGAAGTCGTCCAGCCACTGCTCGAGGTACTCCCCCACCTTCAGCGAAGCGGCCGTCGGACGTGCCCCTGTGTCTCGCTCCCGCAAGAGACGGGTCCGCTCGGCCTCGGCCACCTTCTTCGTGCCGCGGATGCGACGGTATCGGCGCACACGCTTGCCCGTGTCGTTGTAGCCGAAGTCGATGCCGACCTCCCACAGGTTCGGCCCGAGCTGTCGGAGCGTTCCGCTGCTCATCTCAACCGCCCTCTCTTGATAGCGGTGTTCCTCCACCCCTCCACCTGCTTCAGCGTGACGCCCTCGCCCATCAGCACGGCGATCTGTTCATCCGACTTCCCCTGCTTGACTAGCTCGGCCACCTCATAGACGTTGCTCCAGTACTTGCGAATGCTGCACTTCTTGGAGCAGTAGCGAACGCCCTCGAAGCCCTCAGGGACCTCCACCCAACCCCCGCATTGAGGGCATGCCCGGTACTGAAGGTTCCCTGCGATCGCCCCCGCGAGCTGGAGCCATATTGCACCGAGCAGAGTCCTCGGCCCAGGCACCAAGTGCGCATGCTCGCAGTCGGCGTAGGTCCGCAACTCCACGGCCGTGAGTAGGGCGAGATGCTTGTTCACCATCGCCGTCAGCGTCGCCCTGTGCGCGGCCGCCTTCACGCCTTCATCGGAATCATCGTCGCCGACCCGGAAGGACACGTAGTCCTCAGGTCGCGAGAATGGCAGTCCCGAGGACTCGACGCACTCAACGGGGTTGTCCCAGATCGCGTGGCTGCGAACCCAGCGCAGAGCCAGAACGGGCTCGATTCCCGGCGAGTAGTCCGGCCGCCAGAGCGACACGGCAGCACGAACCACGCGAATCGCATCTCTCCAGACTTCGAACTCCTCGACTCCGCCTCCGAACTCCACGCCAGTTGGATCGTCCATGCGCGAGCCCAACATGCCGTACTCGCGCGCGAAGGCCAGCAACGCATCCTCATCGTTCTCGTCCACAGCTGCAAGCTTCAGGAACAGAGCGGGCTCCTCCCGAAGTGGACTCCACACCTCACCGCCGCAGAAAGCCGTGATCCCCAATGCCGCGTCGCGGTCGGCTGGCTCAAACCGCGCCTCTGGATCTCGCCACCAGAGGAAGTCGCTCCCTATGTCCACCTCAGTTCTCCGTTCTTGTGCAGACGAACGGTCGAATTGACCGCTAAGCCCTTCCATGTTGCTAACTTTCGCATATAGTCTTGCCTTTAGCAAGCATCTGATGTACACAGGTCGCGGACATGTGCGTGTTCACGTCTTCACAACAGAATAAGCCGCCCGAAGAAGCGGCGAGTCGGAGGCCACGCAGAGCGACCCTCCCTGGCCCATTTCAAACCGGCGAGCAAGAACCAATGAGTGCATCAAGACCCAGAAGGAGCAACCATGCGCAAGATTCAACATCTCAGAGAGCTGCGCGGATACTCTCGCAACCGACTCGCGGGGCTCGCCGAAATGTGCGGCTCAACACTCGGCCAGATCGAACTCGGGAATCTGCGGGGACGCCCGAACCAGGCCGTGAAGCTCACCAACGCGCTCGGCCTCCCTCCCGACAAGGCGAGCACCCTGTTCGAGGAATGGGATGACAGCAATGACCTCTAGTACCGCGCCGCGACCGCTAGAGGAATACCCTCCCTTGCTCACCGTCCACGAGGCGAGCGAGCTGATGCGAATTGGCGTGAACTTGACCTACGAGATGGTCAGGACCGGCGAACTGCCGAGCCGCCGCTTCGGTCGCGTGATCCGCATTCCCCGAACGGCACTCCTGCGAACCCTGGGGGTGTCCGATGGATTGGAATAACGTATCGGATCTTCCGTCCGCCGAGCTCGCGCACGAGCGATGGCTGCTCGGCGAGATCGAGCAGCGTCAAGCCGTCGGCGGGCTGGCCCGCTTCATCGAAAGCCGACTCGCAGCACTCGACGCGGCGATCCGCGACAAGCCGCGCTACGTCTTCGGGCGCGGCGAACCCGAGGGCGGCGAGCCACTATGACGCCGCTCGGACGCAGGGTGATCCCGCCCGACCTGTTCACCGCTGTCGATCTCGAACCGGCCACCAAGCGGCTCCTGCTTTGCGGGCTGATGCAGCTTGCCGAGGACTCGGGCTGCTGCCGCTGGGACGCCCGCGAGATACGGGCGCTGGTTCTCCCATACGCCGACACGAGCGCCGAGGATGTCGAGACGTTGCTGGGAGAGTTCGAATCGGACGGCCGTGCATGGGTCTATGAGGTGGACGGGAAGCGCTATGCGTTCCTCGCCGACTTCCCCGCCTGGCAACGTAGCATGCCGCGTAGCGCGAAACCGATGAGCGTTCCGCTGCCGTCTGGGATCGAGTTTGTTCCCAGCGAGGCGACCGCATGGAACGGCTCCGGCAAGTACCTGTGGCCGTCAAACCGCGAAGAGCTGACTACTGAAAGAAACGAACCCAAAGAACCTAATAGAACTAAGGGGCGAGCGAGCAGCAAGCGAGCAGCAAGAGGGAACGAGCCTGAGTGTGCAGGACCTCGAACCATGAGGGCCGGACGTTTCGCCGATTCCTGCCCCGCCTACTGGCTGCGGCGCGCTGCCGGGGTCGAAGCGACGAGTGGGCGGACCGATGAAGTCGAGTACCTGCGCGAGATGGCACTTGAAACGCAGTCGCGCCAGGCCGAGGTCATCCCGCACCGATTCCGAGACGCAACGTGTGACGAGTCTCTCGGCGATCACGGGCTCTACCTCTACGGCCCCGTGGGTTCGGGCAAGACCTACCTAGCCGCCGCACTCGCCCTCAAGGCGATCCATGACGGCAGGGACACCAAGTGGTTGTCATGCGCCTCATGGCTCGGTGCCCTCAAGGCGTCCTTCAGCGGCGCAGAAGCACCGCGGCCCTCGAGCTGGTTCGCGGACTGTGACCTGCTTGCGGTCGATGACGTTGGTGCGGAGAAGCCGAGCGAGTGGGTTGTCGAGCAGCTGTTTCAAGTCGTGAACCGCGCCTACGAGGATGACGTGCAGCTGATCGTCACATCGAATCTCAGTCTCACCCGCTTGCAGGACCGCATTGGCGAGCGGATCGTCTCCCGATTCGCAGAGATGTGCGACCTGCGCGAGATGAACGGCGCTGACCGTCGAATCGAAGCTGCGTTCGCCCGCAAGAAGGCGAACCCGGAATCAACGGCCGCATAGGCGACCGGCGCCATCGTGACATGAGGCCCCAAACAGACTCCATCTGAAGTCCAACCGCCCGGAACCCCGTGGCGGCTTAGCGGCGCGCCATGGGGGAGAACACACGTTCGTATCAGGTATCGGCCGTCTACGGGCCGTACACGCTGCCACAGGTGCGATGGGAGGGGACGCATTGAGTCGGGCTGGCCTACTGCGTGTCTCGGCGAGTTCGTGTGCCGGGCGCGTCGGCGGGACGGCCGCGCGTGCGCGGGACTAGGGGCTGACGGTCCATGGTGCGCGGCTCGTCGGTGTACGTCAGTCGCACTTGCCGATGTTGTCGGTCGCCCTCGAATGCCCGTGTCTGCCCCGTATGCTAGGCTCTGGTGGGGCACGAACGACCGTCATACCGAGGGGGAGAGATGAAGGACCAGCCCGTTGTGCCAGACAGCGCGACGCCGCCGCCGCCAGCCGCTTCAAACGGAGTCTACGGATCGCCGCCTCAGCCCGAGGCACCAGCGACCAAGCCGAAGGAGCCAATCTACAAGAAGAAGTGGTTTCTCCCGGTAGCTATGCTGGTTATCGGCATGGTCTTGGGCGTCGCGATGACCGCAGGTTCCTCTGAGGGCTCATCCGGAGGAGACGATATCGCGACGCTGAAGAGCAAGGTTGCCACCCTTGAATCCCAACTCGATGCGGTGACTACCGATCGCGACGCCCTCAAAGCCGCTGCAACAACGCCGAGCGAACCCGCGCCGGAACCAGAACCTGCCGCCGCGCCGTCTCTCGACGCACAGAAGGCAGGGTTTGTTGCGGCGTTTGAAGAGAGTCGTGTCAAGTTGGCCGGGATAGTCGAAGATGATGGCAACGCCGAGTCAGTGGACAAACTGGCATACGATGCCAAGACCGAGACCGTCATCCTTGATGTGACATCAAGATGGGGATCGCCTGACAATCAGGTGGACGGTGCGTGGGCGATTGTCCGCCTTATGTCCACGCTGTACGACGCTGATGAGGGCGCATGGTATCAAGACGGGTTCGTGCCGAACCTCCGTCTTGTGAATAGTGGGCGCAAGTACACCCAGTCGGGCGACTTCATGCTTCGGCTTGCAGCGTTCTCGGCCTCGCGTTCCGATTGGGAGAAAGAGTGCTGGTGAACAACCGTCAGACCGAGGGAGAGCGGTGCATCATGGTGGCCGCACTGCTGGGCGTGTCCTGCGGCTGCGACTAGAGTATCGGCCGTCTACGGGCCGCGCACGCTGCCACAGATGCCACAGCAAGGGATGCATGCAGCTCGACGGCGCGAGTGCATCGACTGCCGTTGCACCTCCCATGAGGCCCCCGCTCGAATCATCGAACAAGCAGCGGCAACAGCACCGCAGCCAACCTTCGCTCGCATGCGTAACGATTCGAAGCGCATTTTTGTGGAAGTCGAGGAGGCCAAGTGCTGCCACTGACGCCTCGACTACCTGCGAGAATCGCGCAAGCAGCCTCCATCTCTGCCCCTCGATGACGGCTGAAAGGCACGCTAAACCCAGTGAGACAACGGATGCGATGAAGGGCGTAAGACTTACATCCCGCGCTGTGGCTTGCACGGACTGCATAAGCCCTTACCGCGTCAGAGCGGCAGACGGCATAGTGACGGAAGTTGCTGGAAGACGTACCTTCGTACACAACAGCAGTCTGCTCGGCATGCCGCCTCTCGCAGTCTGCTGAATCAGTTGTTAGGCAGAAACCGGGCTCTCGACCGCGGGGGGAAGCATGCGGGTACTCCACGATGCACTTGCGTCCGCAATAGGCGAAACCCCTGCGCTGACACTCGATCGGCTACTGACCAAGAAGCTTTCTGAGCAGGGTGTGAGCGCATCCGAAGCGGAGATTGCGCGTCTACGAAACCTGATTCTCTCCGGGCAGTCGGATGGCTTGTCGATCAGGTCATGGCGACCGTGGAAGCGCGGAGAGATATCAATCGAAATCACTGGAGACGAGGTTGATGAGGCGGCTGGAAGCCTCCTCGCTCGCGTGCCCGCTATCGTGGAGGACATCTCGGCATCCGTCTCGGCGGACATCCTGCGGGCCCTTGACCGCTCGTGGCCCAAGCAACGGCGACGGGAAGCGAGACAGCGCCGTGGCTTTGAACGGCGTCTTCGTGGGAGGTGGGGGCACGCTTTCGATTCCCTTCGTATGATGCTCGTGATCGCACGGGAGTACGGTGACGACACGAATGCCGAGTTGCGACAGCCTGACTTCGCGGAGCCGCACAAGATGGATGTGCTCACCAGGCTTCACGCTCGCTCCTCACAGATTGCGCACGAGGTGCTGGCTCTCCTTGAATGCGGACTTGCGGATGGAGCTATGGCTCGCTGGAGGAGTCTGCATGAAGTGGCAACCGTCGCACTCCTGATTGCTGCAAACGACGACGGTCTCGCGGAAAGATACGCTCTGCATCAGATCATCGAGTCACGCCGTGCTTGCCGAGACTACGTCGCTTGCCAAGAGCGTCTCGGCTATGAGCCCATGGACCCCGATAACCTCCGGGATCTCGATGGACAGTGCGCCGGACTCCTAGAGCGCTTCGGTGAACCATTCGGCACCGACTACGGCTGGGCTTCGGAAGTCTTGCACAACAAGAGGCCATCGTTCCGGGATATCGAGCGTGCTGCAGGAATCGATCACCTGCGCGCTCACTACCGTATGGCAAGTCACAACGTGCACGCGAATCCCAAAGGAGTCTTCTTCAAGCTTGGACTGCTTGGAGAGGTGGATATTCTCCTCGCCGGGCCCAGCAATGCGGGGATGTCGGAGCCAGGCCAGGGCACGGCTATCGCAGTGCTGCAGGTCTCGTCTGCACTGATGACGCTGCAACCCAATCTCGATGGTATCGTCACCCTGAAGATGCTGCAGTCAATGGTCGATCGAGTGTGTGACGAGTTCCACGGGGCACACACTCAGCTCGTTGAGGATTCTGCCTAACCCGGAGATCAACCCGACAACGCTTCGCGTTGCGGGCTATCTCCAACACCGTTCGACGGAATCGGGGGGTTCGAATGAGGAGACATCTTCCTCTGGTGACGCTGGTCCTACTTCTCGCGGTCGCCGCTTCTGCTGCTGCGTGCAAAGCGCAGGATTCCCAAGTCAAGCCAAGCGGAGAGCCTGAGTCCAAGCCTGCCTCCTCTCCACTGGAGGAGAATGCGGATGCGGTGGTGACCCTGGAGGGCTGGGGCACGGTTCGAATCGGCGCAAGCGAAACGGACGTTCAGGCGGTGCTTGGAGATGCGGACTCCCAGGAGGAATTTCCCGCTATGGACGGTGAACCGGCTGTCGTCTTCTACAGCTTCCTCGATGAGGGGGTGCAGGTCAGTTTCGTCAAGCCGGAGATGACGGCAAATGCCCTGTTCTTCCACAGCGGAGAGGGCGATCACTCCGACTACTCGCAGTTCGACGCAGGCACAGACAAGGGCATCGCGTGGGACAGCACTTCGGAAGATGTTGTGAAGGTGTACGGCAACCCGGTCAACGACTACAGGAGTGACGACGGCGGTCTCAAATGGCGGCGACTCGTGTATCCCGAGATCAGCTTCCGCTTTCAGGACGAACGGCTTGAGACGATAGCACTGGGCACGGACTGACGACTGGCAAGCCATCCGTCGAACCCGCGCGTCGAGCAGACTCGGCGCCGTGCAAGGTACACTCGGGCGGAGAACAGCGCATGACGCCTCGCGGCTCACGCGCAAACACGTTGGATAAGATTGGCGAAGGCGGGGCCGCCGCGGGGGCGATGGTCTCGGTGGCGAGGCTTGGGGAGGAGAACCATGCGACTCTTGCGATGTGGAGCAATGCTGCTGATTGTAGCGTGCCTGTGTGTGTCGGTTGGCGGTTGCGCGTCCGGGGAACAGGCAGCTGAGTCCAGCGAGTCAGTCAAGCCCAAGGCATCAAGCGACGAGCCAGTCCAGGTCGAGGAAGAGCCGGTCGAGACCACTCCCGAGCCGGAACCCGAACCTGACCCAATCAAACTCACCGGCAAAGGCACGAAGGTCACCAAGAAGTTCGCGCTTGCCGACGGACTCGCCGTCTTCTCGATGAGCCACAAGGGCTCGAGCAACTTCATCGTTCACCTAAGATCAGTGGACGGTGAGGTCGACGAGGGTCTCGTGAACGAGATTGGGAAGTTCAACGGCAGCTGGCCCATCTTCTTGGGGGCAGGCGACTATCTCCTTGAAGTTGAAGCGGACGGGCCATGGGCGTTCACGATCACCCAGCCACGTCCTGCGAGTGTGGACGTCATGACGCAGTTCAAGGGGAAGGGCAAGACCGCGACAGACATCTTCTATCTCGACGCGGGAATGAAGACTGTCGTCCTCAAGCACACCGGTGAGAGTAACTTCATCGTGCATGTCCATGGTGTTGCGGATGAGGGTCTCGTGAACGAGATTGGGAAGTTCGACGGATCGGTGATCCTGGATGTGCCGGAGTCCGGTGGGGCAATCTTCTCCGTCGAAGCGGATGGTGATTGGTCAATCAAGATCGAGTAGCGTGCGCCACCCCTGCCCTCGAGCAATGTGCGACCTTAGCCAACTGTCGAACCCGGGCGTCGATCTGACAACCTGGGCCCAGAGAGTCGGGCTCTCTCGGAGCCTGCAACGGCCTCGGTTGCAGGTCACGCTCAAGAACGTTGAGCCCTGGCCAGAATCTGGCGTGCGAGAGGTTCCCGACCGCATAAGGGTCCGCCGCACGCAGTCTCGCAAATGGAACACGACTCCCCGGTGACACGCGGTGACACGTCGAACCCCTCCAGGGGACCCCTCCGCCCCATCATGTGTATGTTCCCTCCGCATATCGGGAGCGAAGTCGCGTCTTCGAGCATCCCCCTGCAAGCCCCCAACCCGTACACCCTGCGAGCCGCAGCACCTACCCGGTCCCGTTATGGTGCCCGCAGGCTTCCCCCCACCCCCTCCAATGCGCGATAGCAGACAGGGGGACGACACCGAGCGAGTGTCTTGCCCCGCAAAAGAGCAGCGGGTGTCAACCGATGCTGAACCGCGAATCCGCGGAGGGTCTACACTGGGTTGGTCGATGCTGTCTTCGGGGGGAGCTCGCGATGAGGTCTGTACGTTTCCTTCTGCCGCTGCTGCTACTGTCCGCGCTGCTCATGACGGGCTGCACTTCCGAGCCGGAGCGTGTGTGGGCATCCTTCGTGGATGCAGTGAGTGAGAAACGCGTGGATGAGGCACTCGGATACATCGACTTCGAACGCATGGCTCAGAAGGCGGTAGGCGATGACGCCGAGTCAGCCCTCGCGCTAGGTCTGTTAGGGGGTACCGAGGGGGTCGGCAAGATGATGGAGGGCCTCCTACGAGACGCCCTATCGAAGGGTGAGATTCAGGAAGGCAAGCCAGCCCTCGAGCTCAAGAAGCCCAAGAAGGTGACGGCGGAGGGCGACTACTGCACGATGCTGTTCATCGGATCCGATGGCGGCGACATGACCGTGGAGATGGAGCGCATCGACGGCGAGTGGAAGATCGTCGGCATCGAGTAAGATGGCCACCTCCCGAGGGTTCGGAGAGAGCGGCCAAGGAAACCGTAGACGGCCCGTCTTCCCCGTCTCTATCCAGAATCTTACTGCGAATCCGTGAGCGGCCTGTATGCGAACAAATGTTCGTATCTGCCCCCCCGTCCCCTGCAATCAAGTATCGGGCCGCACGGGCGATTCTGTGGCCGCTGGGATGCATACGTGCCAACGCGAAATGATGGCCCGCTGACCGCTTGCTCCCCATGACTCGCATTGCCCCGACGGGCATGGCCTGGTCTGTTTCACCCCCTCGCGTGCACCAGCAAGAGGGGTGGGACGCGGGCTGCTCGTGGCGAGGCCCACGAAGGTCAAATGCTCAAATGCTCGATTGCCGCAGACAGCCGTGGATTGTCGATCAATCCCGGGAAGTCCCGCATGGCCGACTGCGCGAAGGCACTTCTTGTCGGAACGGACTCATTCCGATAGGCATCTGCCGTGCTCTCGAATGCTTCGACGAAGGCTCTGTGAGCGGCTTCGATGTCCTTCTCGTGGAAGAAGGCATCGTCAGATACAGCGAGCTGGGACCATTCTTGATACCGTGCCTTTGCTCCTGAGTACAGCTCCTCGGGGCTTGAGTCTGTGGGACTCTCTGGCTCCGCATCAACATCGCGCCCGCAGTAGCGGCAGACAACCGCCTCCGCCTCGATGTCCTCTGCGCAATACGGGCACCGGCGCGTGTTTCCCAGCGCGTAGGCGTGAACAATGCGTGGCCTGAGATAGAAGTACATGGGAACTGCGACGCCCGCTAACCCGATGACGCAAATTGCCCAAGTCAACGGCGAAAGCCCGGCGTTCCCAGGAATCTTGTAGCCCGCGGGCAGCGGCTTCCTCAGAGAGTCGGAGTCAAGATAGATGACTACCGCCCAAACGAGCAGGCAGATGGCCCCGATGGCCAAGCTGCTTCCGAGGAGAAGCGAGACGACCGAGAGCGATGCTAGCAGCGCAAACTCGGCCACCACCGCCGCGCCGAGATTGCCGCGTGGAGGCGTTGACGGTACACGGGGGATCTCGCTGTAGTTCTGAACGAACCAGGCCCTCGCAGCTTCACTGGTCCATCTCAGATGACCAAGCGAATCGCCCCTTCGTATGTCGTCCGTCGGAACGGGTCCGAGGTCTTCGAGGTAGAAGAAGCCGTCCGCATACCAGATGGACTTGTTGGTCTCCTGGACGACCGCCAGTGCGGTTCCGCGAGCGCACCGCGGGCAGCCGTCGTAGGCGTCATCGTATTCGAAGTCGCAGCGAGCGCAGCGTTTCATGGGCACCCCTCCCACTTCGAACTTCGGCGACGCACTCCGCGCGATCCAGAGTGTTTTCAGCGCTACCCGAGGCGCATGGTCCCACCATCGGAGGAAGGCGAAGCGTTATTGATCGGTGCGGGCCCGCACCGCTACCGATACGATAGCTATCCCAAGCGTTTCAGGCTACTTGACGAGCGAAATCTCGCCGGTCTCGGTTCCCCAGAAGCCGGTTTGTACCTGCAACTTGAAGTTCTTCGCGCCTTCGGGAATAGCGAACAGGACCTGGCCCGTCTTCTCCAGCTTCGGATTGATCTTCTCGAGGAAGAACGACTGCTCAGAATCGACGTACATGAGGTTGTCGCTGTCCGTCTCATAGATCGTACCGTCGCTCTCAGCCAGCTTAAAGAAGCTGGTGTCGATCGTGATAGCTTCTTTGGATTCGTTCTTGACCGACACGGTGACCAGCATCCAGTTGCCCTCCTTGTTGCCAAGGACGCTCTTCAATTCTGTGGTGGTCTTCTTCCTTCACGGTGAAGACAAGGTCGCCGACTTTGAGGGAATCCCCGATCTTGGTGACAACTTCCTCCGCAGCAGGCTCTTCTGTCTTCGCTGCGGGCTCCTCAGCTGTCTCCGCCGGAACGGATTCCGCAGGCTTCGACGTCTCGCTTGCGGTCGAGTCCTCGCCAGAACCGCCGCCGCCAGCACTGGCGATTGCAGCGACAAACACGATGGCGATGGCCCACACCCACCACTTCTTGTAGAAGGGCTTCTTGACCTTCACGGGTACGGCGGGCGCGGCAGCTGGTGCCGCACTTGTCGGTGCCTCCTGGCCCTGCACAACGTCGTAGACTCCAGTGATGCAGTTGCTCGCATGTCCGCCCTTGGAGCACTCGCCGGTCTCCGTTAGGTAGACGTTCTCGTTGCAGGCGCTACAGAATCCAGCCTTCTGCATTGTTCCCCCTCAGCTCGTAGTCCTGATTCCCATCCTCAAGTCCCCACTCAAGGTGTGGGCAACTGCCGGCATTCCCCAATCGAACAGTAGCAGAGAACGTGCGGGATAGGCACAATCCTCGGCGCAACAGAGGGGCTGCCACGGGCGCCACCGCAAGGAACGCTTGCAGCTCGACGTCGCGCGCGCCTCCCATGAGGCCCCCCGTTCGAATCATCGGACTACCAGCGGCAACAGCACCGCTGCCAACCTTCGCTCGCATACGTAACGATTCGAAGTGCTTTTTGTGGAGGCCGAGTAGGCAGACTACCGCCACTGACGACTCGGCTACCTGCGAGAATCGCGCTATGAGTCCTCATCTTCGCCCCTCGATGACGGCCGAAAGGCACCCCAAACTCAGTGAACCAACGGATGCGATGAAGGGCGTAAGACTTACATCCTGCGCTGGCTTACACGGACTGCATATGTCCTTACCATGGCAAGCCAAGCCCGACGTAGTGACGGGAATCGCGGGAAGAAGTACGTTCTTACACGACAGCATTCTGCGCGACACGACATCTCTCGCAGTCTGCTGAATCAAGGGTTAGCCAGTCTCGAGGGGGCCGGGAGAATGGACAAGTTCGTCTTCGGAGTGGATCTTGACGGCGTTGTCGCGGACTTCTATGGAGGCATGAGGCCGATTGCTGCAGAGTGGCTCGGCGTCGACATCGATAGCCTTCCTGTTGACGTGACCTACGGTTTGCAGGAGTGGGGCCTGGATGATGCCCCCGGTGGATACGGAGCGCTACACAAGTTCGCCGTTACCCAACGCGGGCTCTTCAAGGAGCTCTCACCGATTCCGGGAGCGCCATCCGCGCTCAGAGAACTATCAGACGCGGACATTCGGATTCGCATAGTCACTCACCGCTTGTTCATCAAGTATTTCCATCAGCAGGCCGTCCAACAGACGATTGAGTGGCTCGACTTCCACGACATCCCATACTCAGATCTCTGCTTCATGAGCGAGAAGTCCGCCGTCGGCGCGGACTTGTACATCGATGATGCTCCCGCATACATAGACGACCTTCGTGCTGCAGGATTCTCGACCATCGTGTTCAGCAACTCCACCAACACTGGAATGGCTGCGCCACGAGCTTCCACTTGGGATGAAGTCATTCCACAGGTTCTCGCAGCTGAGGCGGAGTGGCAGGAGCGAAAGAGCGCGCCAGAAGCTGGCTAACCCGCGCTTCCACACTGACAAGATGAGGCCGGCGAGCTACGCTCGACAAGAAGAGGCCAGAACGGCCTCATCTTGCAGGTGAAGCGCAACAACGTTAGGCGCAGTTGAGGGGGACGCGGTGAGGCAGCTCGGCGTCGCGGCAATCGTGCTCGGCGGTCTTTACGCCGTGGTACAAGGCGTCATCGTCATCGCGAACAACGCTTGGGCGTTCGAGACGATATCCGATACAGGCCAGCTGGTATGGATGGTTGCGATCGGCGCGTGCGGACTGCTTCTTGTCGGTGGAGGTGTGTGGCTCGTCTCCCAGCGTGAGTCGCTCGCCGAGCGTTGGTTCAAGGACTCGGACGTGCGGTTCGACATCGATGGATCGGCTGCCCTCAGGGTCGGCGTCGCCCTCCTCGGCCTCGTTCTTCTCATGAGCGCGGTGCCTCGTCTTGTCGGTGCACTCGGTAACTGGTTCGCAATGGTGACGCAGTCCGCGGACTTCGAGGGACTGCTCAGCGATTCCGCGCAGAGATGGTCTGTCGCGGCCAGCGCCGTCATCGGCTTGCTGCAGGCTAGCTTCGGAGCGTTCTTCGTCTCCCGTTCCCAGTCGGTTGCGACGGCGATCTGGAGCTGGGGACAGGCGAAGGAGGTTGTCGAGGTGCGGGAATCGGTTTGCCCGAGCTGCGGAACCGCCTTCAGCCCGTCGGACTATCGTGACATGGCTTCAGCGCGCTGTTCAGAGTGCGGTTCTCGCTTGGAAGAGTGACGCGCCTAACCCCGGCATCGGGCGGCGCGAGATAGAATCAACATGTGCGGCGAAACCCGCCGCTCATGCCGTAACACGTTAGCTTGAGCGCGGCTACGGTGATGTGGGGGCACATCTAGTGGGGGGCAGGTCATGAAGCGAATCTTCGCGGGGATACTCCTCGCAGCCATTCTCTCTAGCACACTTCTGGTCGGCTGCAGCGGCCTCGGAGCGGCTGAGGGGCCGGCGTCGGTAGACAGCAAGGTTCTCGACAAGGCGATCACTGTCATGGACGCCGCCAATGGGATTGTCGAGGCGTTGAACTCAGGTTGGCCCCAGTACGCAATCAAGGATGCGTTCACCAACTTCGATGCAGAGATTAACTGGTTCAAGAAGATGGATGGTCCAGACCAGATGCCCGAGTTCTATGCGGCCATCAGCGACTGGAGGTCCCTCCTAGACAAGGTGGGGACATCCGAGAGCAAGTACACGGAGTCGCGACAGATTGACCAGCTCGGTGAGGTAATGGCCACAGCAAAGGCCGAACTGGACGCCGCTCTAGATGCGGCGGGCAGGTAGCGGCAAGCATTCTGCGAAGCGACCCACGAGCGCCAAGCTAACCCGAGTTTCGACCTGGCAAGCCTCGGCACGGAGAGCTACGCTCTCACAAGGCGAGGCGGTGCCTCGCCTTGCAGGTCAAGCTCTAACACGTTGATATGAGATGGCCGGTCAACCCGCGATCGCTCACGGTCCCCTCTTTCGTGGTGTCGGTGCAAGCGGGCGGGCACATGGGAACGGCGCTCGACCATGCTGATATCCGGGGAAGGGGGGTAGTCGGTTAGCTCCACCTGCCCCAAGATGTTGTGTCTCCGCACCACTCGTAGCCATGGGTGACTTCGGCCTCGGTGACGGGGACGGTGACCACGGCCTGCTCGAGGAGCCGGCGAAAGACCAGGCCGCGGTTGCCGGAGTTGCGCCGGTTGAACCGGAAGGTGAACTCCTCCAGATAG
>JAUXNU010000098.1 GCA_030682655.1 Actinomycetota bacterium
TCGGCGGCGGCCGTGTCGTAGGCGCGCAGCTCCAAGAACTCCTCGGCAGCCGATGCGATGGTCACGGTGCCGCCAGCGTGCCGCTGTCCGACGGGCACCTCGGTCGCGAATGCGCGCAGCAGCGGCGTGGCGCGCACCGCCCGTACGTGGCGAATGAATCGGGCGCGCTCGCCGTCGATCTCGACGAGTCCGAAGTCCTCGAGCGGCTCCAGGAGCCGCAGCTGCACGGCAAGGTCGATCGAGTCCCGCTGACCGCCCGGGTAGTACTCCTCGCGGTCCCAGATGCCGTGACCGACGACCACGTACCGGCGAAGCTCCTCGATTCCGACCCAGCGCTCCTCGGCATCGACGGCGGCCAGCATGATCGACCCGAAGCAGAACTGGAGCACGGGATCGTCCGGCATCCGGTCGGTGTAGCCCAGATTCGTCTCCAGGAAGTACGCGACCCACAGCGCGAGGAACAGCGCCCCCTCGCGTCCGGGCTCGATCAGATGGCGGCCGCGCTTGGTGGTCACGAACGCGCCCCGGTGTCGCCGCAACATCCCGCCGTTGACGAGCGCGATCCGCAGCAGGTTCAGCCTGTGCAGGTCCTCCTCGTCGACGACCTTGTTGAGGAAGCGGACGCCCTCGATGTAGCCTTCGGGCCACCGCATGCCCTCCAGCGCGAGGCCGACGAAGCGCCGGTTGAGGTTGCCGAGCGTCTTGGTGGCGATGATGGGCTCTCGGGCGGCGGCTTCGAGGAGGAAGCGCGCGTTGTGCAGCAGGCAGCTGCCTGCCAGATCCTCGGCGGCGATCGAGCCGGAGAGGGCGAGCGTACCGAGGCGGTAGGGGTTCGGTTCTTCCAGAAGTCGGGTCACGGCGGGCCTTTCGTGGACGGTGCCTCATCTTAGCGTGACATGGGTGCAGCCGGACCGAGTGTACCGTTCACTGTCGCGTCCTTGTATTGAACGTTGTACACTAAAGTTCAATAAGGGGGAGTCATGGCGTACTTTGTGAAGGAATACTGGGTCTCCGAAGGCGACGGCATCACGCGCAACGACCGTCGCGGATGCGCGTACGACGCCTACGTCCCAGACCCGCTGACTGGCCGAACGTTCACGCTCGACGGTGAGGTCGCCGCAGATGTCGCGGACGCCGAGGCGGCCATCCTGAGATTGAACGCTGCTGCCTCCAGTCTCGCCAACACCGAAGCCATAGCCCGCCTGCTCCTCAGGGCTGAAGCCGTTGCTTCATCACGTATCGAGGGGCTTCAGGTGGGGGCTCGCCGACTACTGCGTGTAGAAGCGGCGCGCGAGTTCGAGGGGCGCTCTCGAATGGATGTCACAGCAGAAGAGGTGCTCGGCAACATCGACGCGATGGCTGCGGCGCTTGCGAGTGCGGAGAGCGAAGACCGTATCACAGTCGAGACGATCCTCGGCATTCACGAGCGGCTGCTTGCGAACACCGATCTTGCGAGATTCGCCGGCCAGGTTCGCGATGTTCAGAACTGGATCGGTGGGAGCGCGTACAACCCGTGCGCGGCAGCGTATGTTCCGCCACCCCCGTCCGAGGTTCCTGCTTTGCTCGCTGACCTAGCGGAGTTCTGCAACGACGATTCGCTTCCGGCGGTCGCGCAAGCAGCCGTAGCACACGCGCAGTTCGAAACCATCCATCCGTTCGTCGACGGCAACGGGCGCACCGGGCGAGCGCTGATTCATCTCATCCTGCGCCGTCGGGGTCTTGCCCCCCGGGTCGTGGCACCAGTGTCGTTGGTTCTTGCGACGTTGGCGGTCGACTACATGTCGGCGCTCACCACATATCGCTACGACGGTGAGCCGACGTCGGCCGACGCACTGCGCGGCTTGAACCGGTGGATTGCGTTGTTTTCTGGTTGCTGTACGCGGTCCGTTCGGGATGCGGGCGTGTTCGGGCAGCGAGTGCTGGCAATTCAGGCTGAGTGGCGTGAGCGGCTCGGCGCGGTGCGGCGTGGCTCTTCCGCTGACATCCTCATGGACGAACTCCCGGGAATGCCGATCCTCACGGTGAATGGTGCGGCACGCCTACTTGACAGGAGCTTCCGAGCCACGAACCTTGGAATCGAGATGCTCGTTGACGCCGGTGTGCTGCGACAGGTGAATGTTGGCCGTCGCAATCGTGCGTTCGAAGCGATCGAGATCATCGAGGCCTTCACGGCCTTCGAACGACAGCTCGCGAGTCCATCAGGCGACACACGCACTGACCCGCCGACGCGGCCTGTTCCGGCGCGCCGTACGAAGGGAGACTCGTGAGCCTCACCGAGTCGCAAGTCGAAGAAGCGACGCTGCATTGGCTCAGCGAGTTGGGCTACGCCCGCGCATACGGCCCCAACCTGCTGCAGGACGGCACAACGCCCGAGCGGGACGAGCACACGGTGTTCCTCGATGCGCGGTTGCGTGCGGCGCTCGCGCGGCTGAACCGGGGGTTGTCGGCCTCGGCGACCGAGGACGCGGGTCGGAAGCTCACGCGGGTGAGCGCGCCCTCGCTGATTGCCGCGAATCGCGTGCTACATCGCCTGATCGTCGATGGTGTGCCGGTGGAGTACTCGCGCCCTGATGGTTCGATAGCCGGCGCTCAGGTTCGCGTGATCGACTTCGACGAGCCCGATGCCAACAACTGGCTGGTCGTGAACCAGCTCACTGTGGTCGACGGTGAGCACCATCGCAGGCCCGATGTGGTCGTGTACGTGAACGGACTGCCGCTTGCGGTTATTGAGCTCAAGAACCCGGCAGACGCCAAAGCCGACTGGCTCTCGGCGTACAAGCAGCTCCAGACCTACAAGGCGGAGATTCCGTCGCTGCTCACATACGATGAGGCACTCGTCGCTTCGGACGGCACGACTGCGCGCATCGGCGCGCTCACTGCCGGACGCGAGTGGTTCATGCCATGGCGCACAATCGACGGCGACGATATCGCGTCCTCCGCGGCGCTGGAACTCGAGGTGCTCATCAAAGGCGTGTTCGACAAGCGGCGCGTACTCAACCTCATCCAGCACTTCATTGTCTTCGAAGATCCGGGCGATGGCACGCTCGCCAAGAAGATGGCGGGATACCATCAGTTCCACGCGGTGAACGCCGCATTCAAGGAGACGCTGCGTGCGAGCGGCCATCGTCATGGTCATGGTGATGGCGATCATCGCGGCCAACCGCTTGCGGCAGAGAAGCGTGCAGTGTGGGAGTCTGGCGGCAGTCGCACCAACGGAGACAAGCGCATCGGCGTGGTGTGGCACACGCAGGGGAGTGGCAAGTCGCTGACGATGGCGTTCTACGCCGGGCGCGTCATGCGCGCGCCGGAGATGGGCAATCCCACCGTCGTGGTGATCACGGACCGAAACGACCTCGACGACCAGCTCTTCGGCACGTTCGCGCGTTGCACCGAACTTCTCGGCGAACCGCCCGTACAGGCTGCTGACCGAGCGGACTTGCGCCGCCTGCTCACGCGTGAGGCGGGCGGCGTCGTATTCACTACCGTGCAGAAGTTCTTCCCGGAGCAGAAGGGCGACACGCACCCGGTGCTC
>JAUXNU010000099.1 GCA_030682655.1 Actinomycetota bacterium
CGCCCACAGGCGTCGACGTCTCTCATCGAACTCTCCCGCGAGCGCCCGATAGCGCTCTCCGATCGCATGCTCGTTGATCATACGATCTTACTTCGACATCACCAGCCAATCTCCTACTTGTTGTTTGACGCTTCCTAAGTCAATCTGCTGCTTGCCGACACCCAGGCGGGGCTTCAGCTCCAAGCACTTCTGCCAATTGGCGGGGAGAGGCTTCGGCTCTCTGAGCAGCCTCTCGATGTCCTTGTCCGTAAGCGTGACCGACACTGCGCGCCCCCTCCCGCTGTGACGTGCGTGCCATACACGTCGTGAGCACATTGTAGCCCTTGTCGCTGACATCGGGCACGGTTGCTGCGGCTATGCCGGCGTGTGTGTGATGGGAAGCAAAGCACAATAGCTTGAACCCTTGGTTAGGTTTAGCGTATAGACCTTACTACAGGGAGTGGGTAGCGATGGGAAGCTTCACCCGCAAGCGTTGGATCAGCGAAGTCGTCTCGGGCGTGCCGCATGCCGAGCGGCGTTCGTGCGAATACGACGCGTACCTCCCTGACCGCCTGGCTGACCGGGCGTTTCGCCTCGACGGTGCCGTCGCTGCCGACGTGGCCGACGCGGAGACCGCGATCGCGCGCCTTGACGCGAACGTCGGGACGCTCACCGACACCGAATCGCTTGCACGGATTTTGCTGCGAGCGGAGAGCGTTGCATCGTCTCGCATCGAAGGTCTCGAGATCGCGCCGCGGCGCCTGATGCGCGCCGAGGCGGTCCGCGAGATGGGCGAGGAGCCCGGCGACGTCAACGCCGAAGAGATTCTCGGCAACATCGATGCGATGCGTACTGCCTTGAATGTTGCGGACAGCGACGGGCCCTTCACTGTTGACGGGCTGTTGGAGATTCACAGGCGGCTGCTTGAGAATACCCGCCTGCGCATGCACGCGGGTCAGGTTCGCGAGGTCCAGAACTGGATCGGCGGCAACATCTACAACCCGTGCGCTGCCGCATACGTGCCCCCACCCCCTGACGCGGTGCGCGGCTTGCTCGAAGATCTGTGCGACTTCTGCAATTCGGACATGCTCCCAGCCGTCGCCCAAGCGGCAATAGCGCACGCGCAGTTCGAGACGATTCACCCCTTCGCCGATGGCAACGGACGGACCGGTCGCGCCCTCGTGCACCTGGTTCTTCGGCGCAGGGGCTTGTCGACTCATGTGCAGCCGCCGATTTCTCTGATTCTCGCGACTCGGACGCAGGACTACATTCGTGGGCTGAGTGTCTATCGCTACGACGGAGATGCTGATGGTCCTGCAGCGCATGAGGGCCTCAACACCTGGGTCGGGACGTTTGCCGCCGCATGCGTCATGGCGGTCGAGGACGTTGCGGCGTTCGAGCGTCACTGCCACGAAATCGAGCGGGAGTGGCGGGAGCGTCTCGGTCGGGTGCGGGCGGGGTCTTCGGTTGATCTGCTCGTTCGCCTCCTGCCGGGTACTCCGATTCTCAACGTGAAGAGCGCGATGCTGGCGCTCGGGCGCAGCAAGCCACAAGTGAACGATGCTGTCGCGCGGCTGACGGATGCAGGGATTCTCAAGCAGGTGACGGTGGGGCGCCGCAACCGGGCGTTCGAGGCGAGCGATGTCATCGATGCATTGGCGGATCTTGAGCTCCAGCTGGCGAGCCCCGAGGGGAACACGCTCGCGTCACCGCAAGTGCGACCGGTGTCGGGGCGAAGAGAGTACGGGAATGCCTGACTCCAGAGACGACTATTTCGAAGCACTGCAGCGTGAGAACCTCTTGCTTCGCCAGGAGAACGAACGCCTACGAGAGCGGATGCGCCTCCAGGCACCGCAGTCGGACGTGCAGCCAGCGATGACGGAACCCGAGCGTCAAGGTGCCGCCGGGGTCACCGCAGCATCCTCATCGGCCACCAAGATCGCGTTGTTCCGTTCGCTCTTCCGTGGCAGGGAGGACGTCTACGCCAAGCGATGGGAGAGCAAGGCGGGTAAGAGTGGTTACGCTCCGGTCTGCGAGAACGAATGGCGTAGCGGCGTGTGCGACAAGCGCAGCATCAAGTGCGCCGAGTGCCCTCATCGCGAACTCGTGCCGCTGGACGATCGGGCTCTCGAAGAGCACCTCACAGGGCGCAGCGTACTCGGTGCCTACCCCATGCTCGAGGATGAGACGTGCCGCTTTCTGACCATCGACTTCGATGATTCCGCTTGGCGCGACGAGGTGGCGACGGTCAGGGAGACATGCGAGGATCTCGGCGTGCCCGCGCACGTCGAGATCTCGCGCTCCGGGGCCGGTGCACACCTGTGGGCCTTCTTCTCCGAGCCGGTGGCCGCGTCGCGTGCGCGCCGTCTTGGCTCTGCGCTGTTGACCCGAGCGGCGCGTCGCCGGCGAGTGATCTCCCTCGAATCCTACGATCGCCTGTTCCCGAGTCAGGACACACTGCCGCGCGGCGGATTTGGCAACCTCATCGCTCTGCCGCTGCAACACGAGCCACGTGCCTGCGGCCGATCGGTGTTCGTCGATGCCGACTTCCTGCCGTATTCGGACCAATGGGCATTCCTCGGCGCCGTCCAGCGGATTGATGCTTCTCGACTGGAGGCACTGCTGTCGCAGATGGGAGCGGATGGCGGGGTACTCGGCGTGAGGTCATATCCCTCCGCTGAGCATGGAGGTGACACCCCATGGATCGTCGCTCCACCGCCGCCTGCGGTCCGCCCTGAGCTCGTAGGCCACGTCCCGCCGGTGATCCGCGCGGTGAGGGCCAATCTTCTGTTTGTCGAGAAGGCAGGACTACCCGATTCCCTGATCGACCAGTTCGTGCGCTTGGCCGCGTTCGAGAATCCGGAGTTCTATCGTGCCCAAGCGATGAGGCTACCCACCTACGACAAACCGCGGGTTATCGCATGCGCCCAGGAGTTCGATGGACACGTGGGCCTACCACGGGGCTGTCTGGATGAGCTCAGCGAGGTCATCCAAGGCTACGGGTCTCGGTTGGAGGTCACTGACGAGCGCGCTCTTGGTGTGCCGATCCTCGCGCGCTTTGCCGGCACGCTGCGCCCCGAGCAGCGCCGGGCGGTCAAGGCGCTACTCGGGCACGACGATGGTGTACTGAGTGCGGAGACCGCCTTCGGCAAGACGGTGGTGGCGGCCAAGATGATCGCCGAACGTGGCGTAAGCACGCTGGTACTTGTGCACCGCCGGGAGCTCATGGAGCAGTGGCGAGAACGGCTCTCCACCTTCCTTGAGATGACGGGCGAGATAGGGGTCATCGGTGGAGGCAAGAGAAAGCCGTCGGGGAGTATCGACGTCGCGGTCATGCAGTCGCTCGTGCGTCGCGGACAGGTCGACGAGATCGTCGCGGAGTATGGGCAGGTCATCGTGGATGAGTGCCATCATGTGTCGGCGTTCAGTTTCGAGGCGATACTGCGCACGGTACACGCCCGCTACGTGGTGGGACTCACGGCCACGCCGGTTCGC
Source organism: Actinomycetota bacterium (assembly GCA_030682655.1). Taxonomy (NCBI): domain Bacteria; kingdom Bacillati; phylum Actinomycetota; species Actinomycetota bacterium. The sequence continues at coordinate 3,475 of JAUXNU010000099.1, forward strand.
AAAGATGGTCACCACCCGATCATCACGATGCAGTGCGGCCCGATCCGCTTCAAGACGAGTCCCAAGAAGCAAGCTGCGGCTCGGCCGTTCGAGCATGTTGTGAAGCCGAGAAGCACGTCGTTCGGGGTGAGTGCGCTTGCGGCCGACGGCATCCAGGAGGTCTACGGGTTGCTGGCCGAGGATGGGGACCGCAACGCTCAGATTGTCGAGGACGTTGTTCAGGCCACGCGCGCCGGGCGCTCGTCACTTGTTCTCACCGAGCGAACGGCGCATCGTGACCTTCTGGCAGACGCGCTTTCGGAGAGTCTGTCGCATGTGTTCGCGCTCTCAAGTGGCGCTGGTGTTCGCAAACGCGCGGAACTCACCGCGCAACTGGCCGCGGTGCCCGAGGGCGAACCTCGCGTCCTGGTTGCCACGGGAAGGCTCGTTGGCGAGGGATTCGATGACGCGCGGCTCGACACCCTTTTCCTCGCGATGCCGATCTCGTGGCGAGGCACGCTCCAGCAGTACGCAGGGCGGTTGCATCGGCTGCATGACGAGAAGAGCGAGGTCATCATCTACGACTACGTCGACGAGATCCATCCGATACTCGGGAGGATGTGGGAGAAGCGATTGCGAGGGTATCGTGCGATGGGGTATCAGGTCGACGGAGAAGTCTAGGCGGGTGCGGCGTCGGCCGCATCAATTTCTGTTTCGGCGGAAACTATCGCACGTGATCTCGAATGTTGCTCGAGCTCGCAGGTGGTGACTCGTGAGGCGAGGGAGAGCACTTGCTACTGCGCACCATAAGTACTACTCTGAGTAGTGCTAACTGCGCGAGGAGGCAAGTCGCCATGCGTTCCGAGGAGTTCTTCGATACGCATCCGGTGTTCACGTTCGACGAATACCGCACTGCTCGTGCCGAGTCAGGCGCGACGCTCAGCACCGTCAAGAACCTCCTCGCCCGTCATGTGGTCTCGGGCCGAGTGGTCCGCGTGCGACAGGCGCTCTACGCGAGCGTGCCCAGGGGAGTGCCCGCCTCGGACTTCGCACCCGATCCGTATCTGCTCGCCACATGCCTTGCACAGGACGCCGTCGTGTGCGGGCACGCAGCGCTCCAGTTCTTCGGCAAGACGTACTCAGTGTGGGACCGGTACCACTACTTCACCGGTGATCGCAGACGCTCGCTATCCTTTCGCGGCGCCGAGTTCGTACCGGTCCAGGATCCCGCGCCGCTCCGAGGCCTCGCCGATCGAGGGGGCGGCATAGCCGAGCACGCGCATGCCGGCGGTACCGTGCGGGTGACCACGCTTGAGCGTGCGTTGGCCGATGTTCTGCACTCTCCAGAGCGCGCCGGTGATTGGGAAGAGGTGTGGCGCTCGCTCGAGATGGTCGAGTACTTCGACCTTGATGAGGTCATCGTGTATGTCATTCACCTTGGGTCTGCGATCACGGCGGCCAGGGTGGGTCTGTTCCTTGATCGGCATTCCTCGGAACTGCTTGTCGAGGCACACCATCTTGAGGCGCTCCGGGGACTGTCCCCCCGGCAACCTCGATATCTTGACGCTTCTCGCGAACCCGGTCGCCTGGTTTCGTCATGGAACCTGATCGTTCCAGAGCACCTCACGGAGCGACACTGGGAGGAACGCGGCTGATGCGGACGCACGAGCAACTGATCCGGGAGGCCGCTGCCGCGGGATTCGCACCTGAGCCTTATGAGAAGGTCGCGTGGTTGCTGGAGTTGCTTGCCGGCCTGGAGTCCCATCCATATCTGAGAGGGCGTCTCGCACTCAAGGGTGGCACCGCACTGAACGTGTTCGTATTCGACCTGCCACGGCTGTCGGTGGACATCGATTTGAACTACGTGGGGGCGGCGGACCGGGAGACCATGCTCGCCGAGCGTCCATTGGTCGAACAGGCGGTTGAGGCGGTATGCGGGCGCATGGGCTTGCAGGTGAGACGGGTACCTTCGGATCACACGGGTGGCAAGTGGCGGCTCTCGTACACGACCACGTCCGGCCGTCCCGGGACGCTCGAACTCGATCTGAACTTCCTGCTTCGCACCCCGCTTTGGCCGGTCCGGCAGATGCCGGCGAAGTGGGCGAGTGGATCTGCACCGCTCACCTATCCCGTGCTCGACATTCACGAGCTCGCCGCTGGCAAGCTTGCGGCTCTGTTTGGGCGCACTTCCGGCCGAGACGTCTATGACACAGTGAGGATCCTGGAGTCCGCGCAACTCGATCTCGAGCGGTTGCGCCTCGGTTTTGTGGTGTACGGCGCGGCGAGTCGTCGAGACTGGTGTGAGATCCGCGTCGAGGACATCGCCACGGACCCGACTGAAGTTGCGCGCCAGGTGCTTCCCATGCTACGGGGTGATGCGCGCCCTGCTGCAGGCGAGCTGGATGACTGGTTGTCCGGGTTGCTCGCCCGCGCTCGTGTCGCTCTCGAATCGGTGCTTCCGCTGGCTGATCATGAGGCCGAGTTCATCCGGCTGGTCAATGAGGAGGGCGTGCTCCGCGCGGGACTCCTGACGGGGGACCCGGGGATGCAGCGCATCATCGAAGGGCATCCAGCGCTCTTGTGGAAGGCACAGAACGTGCGACAGTATCGGGCGGGGGACGGTGTAAGGGAGGGTGTTCGGTGATCGACCGATTCACGGAGTCCGAAGTTGAGGAAGCCGCGCTCCATTGGTTCAGCGAGCTCGGATACGCCTACGCGTACGATCCTGAATTGCTGCAGGACGGTGAAACCCCGGAGCGTGACGAGCGCACGGTGTTCCTCGAGGCCCGGCTGTGCTCGGCGCTCGCTCGGCTGAATCCCAGGTTGCCGTCCTTGGCGATTGAGGATGCATTCCGCAAGCTCACGCGGGTGAGTGCGCCTTCGCTTGTGACAGCGAATCGGCTTCTGCACCGCATGGTGGTAGATGGCGTGGCAGTGGAGTACTCACGCGCCAACGGCAACATCGCTGGCGCCCAGGTGAAAGTGATTGACTTCGACAACCCTGACGCCAATGACTGGCTCGCGGTGAACCAGCTCACGGTGATCGATGGGGAGCACCACCGTCGGCCGGATATTGTCGCCTACGTCAACGGTCTGCCGCTCGCTGTGATCGAGCTCAAGAATCCAGCGGATGTGAAGGCCGATTGGCTCTCGGCTCATAGACAGCTCCCGACGTACAAGGCTGAGATTCCCTCGCTCCTGGCCTACGACGAGGCGCTGATCGCCTCGGACGGGACGACCGCGCGCATCGGCACGCTCACGGCGGGTCGCGAGTGGTTCATGCCTTGGAAGACGATTGAGGGCGATGATGTTGCGCCCGCCTCGGGGCTCGAGCTTGAGGTGCTGATCAAGGGCGTGTTCGAGAAGCGGCGCGTACTCAACCTCATCCAGCACTTCGTTGTCTTCGAAGATCCGGGCGATGGCACACTCAGCAAGAAGATGGCCGGCTACCACCAGTTCCATGCCGTGAACGCTGCGCTCGCTGATACCCTGCGTGCGAGCGGGCACGAGGGCGACCTGCCGCTTGCGGCGGAAGAGCGCGCGGCGTGGGATGGTTCACGCAAGCCCGGCGACAAGCGCATCGGCGTTGTGTGGCATACACAGGGGAGCGGCAAGTCGCTCACGATGGCGTTCTACGCCGGGCGCGTCATGCACGCGCCGGAGATGGGCAACCCTACCGTTGTGGTGATCACCGACCGCAACGATCTTGACGACCAGCTCTTCGGCACGTTTGCGCGGTGCACGGAACTTCTCGGCGAACCGCCCGTACAGGCTGCTGACCGAGCGGACTTGCGCCGCCTGCTCACGCGTGAGGCGGGCGGCGTCGTATTCACTACCGTGCAGAAGTTCTTCCCGGAGCAGAAGGGCGACACGCACCCGGTGCTC
>JAUXNU010000100.1 GCA_030682655.1 Actinomycetota bacterium
TCCGGCTCATACAGCAACGAGCCTACGGCTTCCACGACCCCTTCGCACTGATAGCGCTCGCCCAGCTCACGCTCTCCGGACTCTGCCCCCCGCTACCCGGAAGAGGTCGGGCGTGACCCACACATGTGTCACAAGATCCGATTGAAACGTCTCCATGGTTCCCCCGAACCACGCGACGGACATCCGCCTCGCATCGTATCCCCCGCCACGCGCGACACACAAACGCAAGCGTGAATCGCTCGCCGAATGCGCGAGGGACGGGACCGCCTCTGCAGCCAGAAGACCCCCCTGGTCGAGGACAAAGCCGTCGACCACAGACCGTTCGTCGATGCCGTTCGTCGCGCCTCCTCGACCCTTCTGCGCAATCATACCGCCGTTCATCTGAATCACTCTTCCGGCGAATACCGAGGCGACCGCTTCCCGGGGTATACGGAGCGGGGAGGAGTATCCGCACCGTCAAAACCGCGGGGTTCGGCGTGTGAATTCGTCAACTCTCGTGGTCATTTCGATTCTCACGAAGACGATCGACTCAACCAGCAGAGAGAGGGGGGGCACTCTACCGTTTCGCATCTTGGTGCGTCGCCTCTGTGCGACGCTCGATACGCCAAAGGGGTGATGTATCTATGAAACGATTCCTCGTCTATCCATTGATACTCGCAATGCTTGCTAGCTCGATCGTGTTCGCGACCGGGACAGCGTTCGCCGGTACACCGATGTCGGGCGCCATCTGGACCACCGATTCGGATGGCTCCGTGAACATCAACCTCTACGATGCCAAGGACAAGGTCTGGCTGAACGGCGGTCCCATCGGCGGGCAGCAGAAGGGTCTGCCCGACGGGGAGTACTACGTGAAGGTGACCGAACCCGCCGGCGCGATGCTGGGCAAGAGCACCGGCACTGTAACCGTCGTTGACGGCCGATTCGCGACAGCGGTTCGGCTCGTGGACTTCGTCAAGACGACAAGCAGCGGCTACACTGCCTTCGGCTACGACGACACGACCAACAATGGTGGGGAGTACAAAGTCTGGCTGAGCAAGAATCCAGCGTTCCCCAACGATGAGTCCAAGACCGACAACTTCAAGGTCAAGGACGACGTCAAGCTCGTCACGAAGGTGTGGCGCGCCAGCGTCCCCGGCGTGCTGTTGAATCTGGTACCGGACGTCGAGTTCTGGGTCTTCTACTCGAGCACCGATCCGGCGACTCCTGACGTCGACATCGACTGGGTGCACGTCCAGCTCGCACGCGAGGACAACACGCTGGTCTTCTCGGCAACAACCGTGCACGAGCTCGGCGAGACGATCTGGTTCTGGTGGTTGGGAACCGGCACCGGATACGAACACAAGTCGGACGTCTCCTCAGAGGTGCTGATTCCGGCGACACCCGGCGCACCAATTGAGAACGCCTACACGTACGGGGTTGCCTTCAAGGACTGGGCTCTGTACGCTCCTCAGCTCGAGGGCGTCAACTACTACGCAGCCTACAGCATAGACCAGGAGACGTGGACTCCTGAAGAGGAACTCCGCTATAACCCAGACGGCTACTTCGAAGCAACCAACGTCATCCCAACCGGCTTGACCATCTACTGGAAGTGGATAGCCAAGAAGGGCGGCGAGGTCTGGTGGGAGAGCAACGTGCTGGGCCCCGAGACTCTCACCGGAGACGCCTCGAACTCCTACGAACTCGTCCTCAAGACCTGGATGTTGCACACCGGCGCGATGATGCCACCAGTTGATGCGACTGCCTGGGCCTCGTGGAGCGACGACAACGGCTCGACCTGGAACGACGTGCAGCTCCAGCAGTCCAACGGCACGTGGAGCGCCATGAGCCTGTTCCCGGTCGAGACATCGATCAAGTGGCGCTTCTTCCTCAAGATCGGCGACGCCGAGATGTGGTCATCCGGAGTCAACGGGCCGGAAACGCTCATGGACGACATGACGAACCATGGCTTCTACGGAGGCCCGCGCACCATCGGCTACTGGATGAACTGGCGCAACCACTTCAGCCAGACGTCCATGGACGCCATCGTTGCCCAGGTCAATTCCGATGCCGGCGGCTTCAGTTCCGTCTTCAAGAGCGGCGCCGCAGGCGACACCGGGTGGTACATGCTGCGCTCCGGCACCAACAAGAAGACCTCGGCCGTAGGCGACGTGGCCTACTGGCTCGGGGAGGCGCAGAACGCCAAGTCGATGTACCAGATGCTGCGCGCGCAGCTTCTCGGCCTGGAACTCAACGTAGCCATTGCGCAGGCCGGCCAGATGCCGAACAACGGTGACGTCGTAGGAATCTCGCCTTCGGCCAGCGTCTATCTCACGAAACTGCCGGGATACACGAGCGACCCAACGGTCAACCCATGGGCCACTGAGGTCGTGACGGTCGGACAAGTGATCGGCACCATCGAGGCCGCTTCCGCCAACAACTGGGTTGGCTGGAGCCGCGCGAAGCAGGAGTTCGCGAAGAACGTGTGCGACTCCATCAACAACTTCGGCCACGGCGGTCCGGCTGACGTCAGCATCCTCGAACCCTAGAGCACAGACACAGGAACACTCGCGGAACCACGGAAGGCCCGGTAATCCCGGGCCTTCCTCTTTGCGGGTGACCGCACAGGTTCCGCGGAGCTGCTACTTCTTCTTGACGACGCCGTTCGCAACCGTGACGGTGACCGCCGACGACTCGCCTCTGTTTCCCGCCGCGTCATATGCCCTCGCGACGATGGCGTGCGGGCCGTCGGTGACCGTCCGTGTGTTCCAGGCGACCGAGTACGTGGCACTCGAGTCCGCGCCGACGAGCTTCCCGTCCACATAGACGTCCACCCGCGCAACACCTACGTCGTCGGTCGCCTTGAGCGTCACGGTGACGGTTCGCTTCGCTACAGAACCGGCCGACGGGCTGGAAACGCTCACGATTGGCACGGTGCTGTCGGCCGGCGGCACGACCGGCACCGGCACCGGCTCGGGCACCGGAGCAGGAGCGGGTATCGGATCCGGAGCCGGAACGCCACCGAGAGAGTTCAGCGCGCGCGCCACGTTGATCAGGCCAGCGCCGGTCTGAGTGTCCCAGCCGACGGCGGCGACGTCGGTAGCCGTGGATGTGAGAACGCTCGCAACCTGCGCGGGAGACAGCGACGGGTTCACGCCTCTGACGAGGGCCGCAAGCCCTGAGACGAACGGCGCCGACGCGGACGTCCCGCTGAACAGGCCATAGCCGCCACCGAGCATGGTGGTGTACACGGTCACGCCCGGGGCGGCGACATCTACATGCGAGCCGTAGTTCGAGTAGATCGCCGGCCTGTCCGTGTCCCATGCACTGACAGCAATCGCTTCGGGATAGGCAGCCGGGTACAAGGGGAGCTCCATGCCGTCGTTGCCGGCCGCACCAACAACCACCACACCCTTCGCCACCGCCAGCTTCACTGCGTCGTGCAGTGTCGTGATATCGACACTCACTAGGCTGAGGTTGATGACTGAGGCTCCGTGATCGGCCGCCCAGAGGATTCCTTTCACGACTCCACTGGTCACGCCTGCGGCGTTCGAACCCAGCACCTTGACGGGCATGATCTTGGCACGCCAGTCCATGCCGGCTACGCCGATGCCGTTGTTGCCCGTGGCCGCGATGATCCCGGCGACAGCAGTTCCATGGTCGTGGTCATCCGTCGGGTCACTGTCGTTGTTCACGAAGTCGTAGCCCGCGACGATTCGACCCTGCAAGTCGGGATGGGAAGCGTCGACGCCCGTGTCGATCACGGCAACCACCACTGACTCGCTGCCCGTAGAGACGTCCCAGCCCTGCTCGACCGAGATGCTCCTGGCGTCGCTCTGCTGGCTCCAACACGTATCGTTCGGCGTCATAGTCGCGATCACGTACGCATCGGGCTCTGCATAGAGGACGTTCGGGTTGCGGTACAGCGCCCCGACCATCTGCTTCACCGTACGGCCCTTCGGCACCGTCAACACGCGCACGCCGAGCTTGTCGATGCGATCGATCTCGCGCACGCCGTGCTCAGCTTCGATGCGCGAGATATCCGCGGCCGGGGTGCCGGGCCGAAACTTCACCAGCACCCTGTCGGGCGCATACCCCTGCGAGCCGGTCGCGCCACCGCCTGAGCCGGCAATGGCGACATTGGGTATGACGAGCGCGATTGCAGCTACGATCGCTATCAGCAATCGCATGCCGCGCGACATGCGAAACGCCCCTGGAAATCCGATTCCCCTTGACACGAGCCATCACTCCCTTGATCCGGCCCCCCGGGGAATGGGGCGACGGAGCCGAAGCGCGAGATGCGCTTCGAGCGATGGCGGCGTGGCACTGGTGGCGGGGCAGCGTCTTTGCCGTCGGCAGCCCGGCTATCCTCGTGGGACCCGTGGCTTTGCGTCGCCCCCTCGCGGGGGGTTTGCCTTTTCTTGGCGTTACATAGCACTAAGCTCTTCATCGGTGCTCCGCCCGAGTCGCTTGAGAGCCCGTCGGTGAACGGTAGTCACGACCGCGATGCTCCCCTGTTCCCGCTTCTCGCGATACGAGAAGGGCTCGCCTCGTGGGCGGGCTCCTGGGTAGGTTCTGATGCCGTCGACCGACGCTGCTAGCCGCGTGGCACCTCGCCGAACGCGCGAGGGGCGCCCGCATGGGACGCCCCTCGGATTGTGCTCTGGCGGAGAGCCAGGGATTCGAACCCTGGGTACGGCTATAAACCGCACACACGATTTCCAATCGTGCACCTTCAGCCTCTCGGTCAGCTCTCCGTGCGTCTCCGCGAAGACGGGCAGCCCGGCTCCGCGAAGCGCAGACGCGAGTATACCGAGGAGAGCTGCTGCGGGGCAACGTGCGACCGCGCACGAGCGGGGGCAATCACCGCATGCGCGATCCGATTCCGAAGGAGCCCGGAAGCTGGATTGTGCTCACCTATGCACGCCCGTGTACCTTCTATGCATCCTATGACCGGGCTCAACATCTTCACTGCCCACAGATTCTGACGGAATCCACCCTTATTTGCGTGCGCATTTGCCCTCACTTGAACTCAGATGGATTCAACTTCGATAATTCTTATCTAGCGCTGTTTACTCAGCATGTGAAGCGAGGTACAAGCTAATTGCCTCGCATTACCCTGCCTGATTCAGCCCACGTCGGAATACACGACCCTCCCCATCCCCAGGGTGCGAAGCAAGTGGTCGCCGAAGCAACACGAGGAGAGGAGCGTGACCCGATGTCACTCACGTTCGAGATCGTGACCCCGCGAGGTCTCGTAATGCGCAGGACCGGGCTCGACCAGGTCGTGCTGCGCCGCAAAGAAGTGCAGTTCGACAACGGCGTCGAGGTGACCGTGCTTCCTCGCAGTGCCTCGATGCTTGTCAAGCTTCCCGCCCACGAGATGCGTCTCGTCGAGGGTCCCGAGACAACATACGTCAGGGTCGACGGCGGATTCGCGGAAATCAACAATGACGTCGTGAGCGTGCTGACGACGAGTGCAGCCGAGATCGCCCCGCTGGCTTCCCAGTGCGCCTCACCCTCATAGTCGGAGGAGTCTTCAAACACGCGCGGCGTGCCTGACCACGTGTCGGGCGCGCCGCGCGAGCGTCTGACGGAGGTTCCTATGCCCCTCGACCGCTACCGGGAGAAGCGCGACTTCGACCGCACTCCCGAACCCGAAGGCGGCGCTCCGGCGACCGACTCCCTGACCTTCGTGATCCAGAAGCACGCCGCTCGCCGACTCCACTACGACGTGCGACTCGAGCTGGACGGCGTGCTCATGTCCTGGGCGGTCCCAAAGGGTCCAAGCCTCGACCCGCATGACAAGCGACTCGCCGTGCATGTCGAGGACCACCCGCTCGACTACGCCTCCTTCGAAGGAACCATCCCCGAGGGTGAGTACGGCGGCGGGACTGTGATGGTGTGGGATCGCGGCACGTGGGAGCCTCTCGTCGACCCCGCTGAGGGTCTCGCGAAAGGCGACCTCAAGTTCGAGCTGCGCGGCGAGAAACTCCTTGGCAGGTGGGTTCTTGTTCGGATGAAGCCACGCCCGGGAGATCGCGCCGAGAACTGGCTCCTCATCAAGGAGCGCGACGACCACGTCCGCCCGGCCGAGGAGTACGACATCCTCGAAGCGCGCCCCGAAAGCGCGCTGTCCGGACGCAACCTCGATCAGATATCTGCCAAGGAGAGTGCACCCTAGGACCCTTTGGCGGCTGAGACCGGAGCCCGCGCTCCGGCAGGCAAGCCGGGTATCGCGGACTAGGCGAGTTCGCGGACCTTCTCGGCGGCTGCCTTCGCGAGATCCTGCCCGACCACCAGCCTGAGCGCCTCGACGAGGTTGTCGGCGATGGCCGACAGGTCGGCGCGCTCGAGCTCGTCCACGGTCTTGCCGATGCGCTTGGCCTCGACGTCCACCGACACGGTCGCTAGAACGGTCCCGATCACGGGCCGCAGGACTTCCTCGATGCGATCGGCAAGGAGGCTAGCCATCGTTCCCGCCCTCGCTCGGGACGGATCCGGCCGCCTTGGCCATGTCCTTTGCAGCCTTCAGGTACTGTGTCATCGCCGCACGTATCCGGTAGAAGTACACGCCAAGGAGAGCCAGCGCGGCGGTGACAAGCAGGTCGCCCGCCAAGGAGACCTGCACGGCAAGGTTGACGTCCGTCGTGAACACGCCGACCCACCGGGCGATCATCGAGGCCGCGAAGCACACGACCGCCAACATCATGTAGACGATGTTGTCCGCAACCATAGAGCCGTCGGCGACGCTGCGCAGTGCATAGGCGTTCAGGAGCAGGATGAGCGAAATGCCCAGACCGACCAAGCCAACGATAATCGAAAGCCAGTGAGGCACGATCTCGAAGGCTGGCTCGGCGGCGTAGGCAGGCGCCGGTATCGCCATCAGGATGGCAACGAGTACCGTCGTTGTGCGTGCCCGCTTCATCGAGCTGCATCCTCCTTGCAGGCTGCCCGCCGACGTGGAGTCGACGCAACCTTTCCCTACATGCCTCATGTTTTCGGCAAACACCCCCGGTAAGGATAGTGCATCGGTCACATGACCGCGACAGGCGACTAGCCTGCACCGCCCCCTCCGCCGCCCCCTCCGCCGCCCCCTCCGCCGGAGAAGCCGCCCCCTCCGCCAGAGGACGATGACATCTCGGAAGACGCGATGGACGCTGCGGAGGCGAAGCCGGTCTGCACCGCACTGACCGGCGAGTTGCCATATCCACTGGCCGAATACACCCACCAGTACGTTGTGGCGAACGCGGGATCCGCGACGATCTCGGGTATCTTGACCCGCATCTGCTCGATGACCTCCTGCGCGACGCCGAACACCACCGCGAGTACGAGGAAGTGGTTCCACAACTGCACGTGCATCGGCGGCGCCTCGTCGAGGCGACTGAAGTCGCGCAGGTAGTTGCGCAGGCCCAGGTACTTCGCGTGGAGATCGTTCGCCTCGCGTGACCGGCGGCCCATCTTGGCCGCCACCACGCCGACGGCGATCGCGCACGGGCCCGCAATCAGGCCGACCCACCAGCGCTCGGACGTGATCGACCCGAGGACCGTCGCGATCAGAACCACCACCGCAAGTGCGCCGAGCCCCACCTGGCCGAAGGTCCCGCTCTTCTCGAAGAATCCCCTGCTCTCGGCGTCCTTCTTCACGAGACTCTTCCACTCGGTCATCTTCTTGCTGAAGGACTCCGCGTGGTCCTTGGCGTACTTCTTGAGCTCCTCGATCGTGAAGCTGTCACCATTGCCGACCTTGTCGAACAGTATCTTCACAAGCTCCTTGTCCAGTGCCGACAGCTCGTTGTGCCTAGCCCTCACCAGCGTGAGCTCGTGTGTCGCGACATCCTTCGTGCCGATGCCAAGGAACTTGCCCTTCTGCTGCACGGTGACCGGCTGCATGGTGATCGTCCCTTTGTTCGCCATCGCCATGAGCGAGGCGGCGATGTCGGAGTCCTCCACGGTCCCCCAGCGCCACAGCGCACCCACGACGGCCGGGTGCAGGTCAGCGGGCTCCTCACGGAAGTAGTCTCCTTGGAAGGACGGCTCGTGCTCCTTGCCGTAGCGCAGGAAGAACCAGATTGACGCCGCAAGCGCACCGAGCGCGAACAGGAGCGTCCCCCATGTCGCGCCTTCCACGACGAGCCTGGCCGAGGTGCGTTTGAGATTCGCCTCCTCGGCCCAGCCAGCCTCCTGATCGAGCGCTTCCTGGCGCCGCGCGCCGGGCGTGGCCTGTGCCTGCGGCAGCCACGTGGTCGGGAAGAGCACGCGCGCTTCGACGAAAGTCAGCGACGGGATCTCGGGAACCGTGAGCTCGACGTCGCCGACCACCACGGGCTGCGGGCCAGCGGACGACAACGGGTCGACGATGCGCACGCCGCCGGTCAGCGGTCCGTGCGCCCACGCCCGTAGGTTCTCCCCCCGCTCGACCAGGTCACCGGGGTTCGGCAGCGTGATGCCGATCGCGATATCGCTCGCGCCGAGGTCCCACTGGTCGCCGATGAACTTCCAGTACAGCTCGCCCGTGTCGTCCCAACGCTTCGCGGCGCCGAGGACCTTGTAGCGCAATGTGAAGGGCGCGCTCGTGTCGCTCAGACGGAGGAATGCGCGTACTTCGACGGCGTCACCCATGTCGGTGATCTGATACATCTGGGGTGGGCGCTCATCGCGCGCCGTCGGGGAGTCGGTCCTGGTGTAGGGACCCTCCGGCCCATCCAGCCCAAGGACCTCGATCCCGGCCGAGTCGCCCTTGCCGAGTTGCCAGTACACGAACGTGAAGTCGCCAGAGAAGTTGAAGGTGCGCTCCTCAGTCACAGTCATCGAGCCGTCGGGTGCTACGGCGGCCTCGATGCGCACCGGCCCCATCGTGTAGTCCTTGGCCAGTGCCGGTGTGACTCCAAGGCCGGTGAAAGCGCAGGCCAGTGTGGCTACGATCGCGAGTCGCACCCAGCGATGTCGAGCGACCATAACGCTACCCCTTCCGCAAGCTTTCGAAGAAGCCCTTGAGCAGTGCCGAGGACTCCTCGGCGAGTATCCCTGAGGTCACGGCGAAACGGTGGTTGAGCCGCTCGTCGTTCGAGAGGTCGTAGAGAGTGCCGACGGCGCCGGCCTTCGGGTCGGTGGTCCCGTAGACGAGCCGGTCAATGCGCGCCTGATGCATGAGCCCCGCGCACATCGGACAGGGTTCGAGGGTGACGTAGACGGTGCAGTCCGAGAGACGCCAGCGCCCGAGCTTGGCTGCCGCCTCGCGGATCGCGAGGAACTCGGCGTGACCAGCTGGGTCATGGTCGATCTCGCGGCGGTTGTGGCCACGGGAGACGATTGCGCCCTCGCAGACAACCAGCGCTCCGATCGGGACTTCGCCGAGGTCGCCAGCGTGTCGCGCTTCATCAAGCGCGAGAGCCATGAATGTCTCATCGGCATGCACGCGTCTGACTCCTCCGGCCTCTGCTGCCTCTATGCAGATTCTACCATCGGTGCGTCTGAGGTGTGGCGCGCACGTGGTCGGACGCGCGGTGCGCGCGCGAGCGAGGGGTGCTAGACTACCTGCGCGCGGGCAGGAATCGCGCGTGGTGCCCCGGCGCGGAGGGGTGGCAGAGTCTGGCTTAATGCGGCGGTCTTGAAAACCGCTGACCCGCAAGGGTCCGGGGGTTCGAATCCCTCCCCCTCCGCCATGTGCTGCCCCCGCTTCCTCGGCAGGGGTCACCTTGCTACAATGGTTCGGCGCTGCGCCCCTCCCGGGGGACGTACGGAGAGTTGGCCGAGTCGGTTGAAGGCGCTCGCCTGCTAAGCGAGTAAGGGGCTAATCGCCCCTTCGAGGGTTCGAATCCCTCACTCTCCGCCATTTGACAACCACGCTGCCGATTGGCAGTATTGCTAGGCCCGTACGCGGGCACACGCGCCCTTAGCTCAGCTGGATAGAGCGTCCGGCTACGAACCGGGAGGTCGCAGGTTCGAATCCTGCAGGGCGCGCCACTCGCATCGCCCGGACCCCGTCGCAGCTGCGGCGGGGTCCTTTGCGTCCCGGCCTCGCGCGAACCGCACGCTCCGCCCGCACGTCCAAGCTTGTGACGCGTGCCCACCAACGGGTTCGCGCGCCCGGAGGGAGGACCCATGCGCATCACGCACGCAGGCGTCATCGCCGCGACACTCGCAGCCGCATTGCTGCTCACAGGCTGCCAGACGAAGGTCGTCACAGCCCCCGCCCAGTCGACCGCTCTGGAGACAGTGACCGCCCAGGGCATGGGCAAGACCTTGGCCGCACCAGACGCCGCCGAGATCAGCCTCGGCGTGTCGTTCACGGAGCCCAGCGCCAAGGACGCGCTCGACAAGGCGTCAAAGGCTGCGGACAAGCTCTCCGCGGCGGTTCAGAAGGCCGGAGTCGCCAAGGAGGACGTCCAAACGGCGAACATCAGCGTCTACCCGCAGTACCGTCAGAAGAGCGGCAAGCCCGAGATCACCGGGTACCAGGCGTCGATCGACGTGCGCGTGAAGGTCCGCGACATCGAGCGCGTGGGCGACGTGATAGCTGCGGGTTCGGACGCGGGAGCCACCAACATCGGCGGCCCCAGCTTCGTGCTGGACGATGACGCTGCCGCCAGCGCCGAGGCGATCGAGAACGCGATTGACAAGGCCCGCGCGCGCGGCGAGGCGATGGCCAAAGCCGCCGGCCGCACGCTCGGCGCGATTCGGGCGGTGAGCGACTCGGGTGTGTCCACGCCCGTCTACCACGGCACGTGGTCCGACGGTCTCAGGGGGTACGCGCCGGAAGCCATCGCCGTCGAGCCCGGACAACTCGACATCACCGCGAACGTGACGGTGATCTTCGACCTGGAGTAGACGCGCGCGACTGGTGCCTCCCCGTCGCGCTACACTGCTGCGGTAGGGAGGCACAATGCGCACGATCATCGGAGTCATGGGCGGTGGCGAGGCCGATCCCGCGACCACTGCAGCGGCCGGCCAGCTCGGCGCGCTCATCGCTGCGCAGGGTTGGGTGCTCCTCACCGGCGGCCGCGCATGCGGGGTCATGGACGCTTCCTCACGTGGCGCGCACGAGGCCGGGGGAACCGTCGTCGGCGTACTGCCGGATGACGACACGCGACGCACGTCGGGCCACGTGGACATCCCGATCCTCACGGGCATGGGCGACGCCCGCAACGTGATCAACGTGCTCTCGAGCCGGGTTGTCGTCGCCATGCGGGGCAGCGCCGGCACGATCTCCGAGGTCGCGCACGCCCTCAAGGCAGGTCGGCCCGTGGTCGCCCTTGACTTCCCGCTCGGCGAGCGGTTCATCGAGTACTACACGTCCGGACGCCTCGTCGACGTCTCCAACCCGATTGAGGCAATCGAGGCAGTCCGCACGTTCCTTGGCGAAAGGGACACGCCGTGAGCGTTGCCGGCAAGGTCGTGGTCATCACAGGCTCAACACGCGGCATCGGTCGCTCGATCGCCGAGGCCTGCGCGGGCGCGGGAGCGCATGTCGTGGTGAGCTCGCGCACGCCCGAGGCGGTCGAGGGCGCGGTCGCCGACATCGCGACAGCCGACGGCGGCTCGGTGTGCGGCATCGCCTGCGACGTCTCCGACCCTGCCCGGCTCCAGGCACTGTTCGACTTCGCGATCGCCCGCTACGGCCACATCGATGTCTGGCTCAACAACGCCGGCGTCTCCGAGGGCTACCGCCCCCTCGACGAGCTGTCCGGCGCAGAGATCCGCAGCCTCGTCGACATCAACCTCACGGGCACGATGCTCGCGTGCCGGCTCCTGGTCCCGTACTTCCGCGAGCACGGCGGACTCCTCATGAACGTGACCGGCCGCGGGTATCGCGGCGAGGCCACCCCCTACACGGCCGCCTACGCCGCCACCAAAGTCGCGATCGCGAGCCTCACCCGCTCAATCGCCAAGGAGAACGCCCGCTTCCCGATGTCTATCCACGCACTAGTCCCCGGCATGGTCGCTACCGACTTCTACCGCGACATCAAGGTGAGCCCACGACTGCAGACCACCAAGCACAATTGGCGCTACGCCCTCGACGCGTTCGGCGTGCCGCTCGACCGCGTGGGTGTCGAAACCGTGTCGCTGCTTGGCCAGGAGCCGGGCCGCGTCACCGGCAAGGTCTACTCACTCATCACACCGGCGCGCACCGTGCGCGGCATCCTGAAGATCATGGGCCACCGCGCGAGCGGCATGCTCAAGGCCGAGGACTAGCGCGATGGACCCGGAACGCCGACACGAGCCCATTCTCCGTGCACGGCAGCGCCGGTCCGGGTATGGCTCATCGCGTCGCGCGGCCCGCCCGTCGCGTCGCGACGCGATACTCATCTCCCCGGGCGGCACGCGATCGTCGGTGTCGGCCTACGGGCGGCCGCGCAGACGCGGGGGCGGGCGGGCACTCCTTGGCGTGCTCGCCCTCCTGTTGGTTGCCGGCGCGGTGGGCGTCTTCACGTACACGCGGCCGGTCGGCGCGGCGATAGCGGCCACACCTGCCGACGCAGCGATCGCGTCGTGCGAATGCACGGCCACCGGGTCGCTCGCGCTGGCCGACCTCGAGCCAGGCACATACGCCGTCCGTGTCGAGCGCGCGGGCTTCGAGCCGCTCGACACGAGCGTCGCGCTCAAGCGGTTCTCGGACAACGAGTTCAGCTTCGCGCTCAAACCGCTGCCACAGAAGACCGAGGTCGTGGTGCATCCCGAAGGTGCGACCGTCCGCATCCTGGCGGGCGAGCGCGAGGTCGCCGCCGACACCGGGAAGCTCGCGGCGGAAATCCCCTCCGGGTCCTACACCGTCGAAGCGACCCTCAAGGGCTGCAACGCATACCGGCGCGACCTCGTGATCGACCGGAAGACCTCGCTGGAGCTGTGGCTCGACCCGAAGGGCCAGCTCGTGCACAGCCTTGGCATGGTGACCACGTCCGGCGCACCCAAGGCCGTCGCGATCACGCCTGACGGCCGCGAGGTCTGGGCGACGATACTGAACGGCCCGCCGTCGATCGAGATCTTCGACCCCGTAACGCTTCGCCGCACCGGCACGGTCGACATCGGCGAGCACGGTGCGGTCGAGATCGAGTTCTCGGCCGACGGGACGCGCGCCTACGCGAGCCAGATGGAAACGGCCCGTGTCTTCGAGATCGACACGAAGACGCGCAAGGTCCTGCGCTCGATGGACACCGAGAGCGCGTGGACCAAGGTCGTCGAGCTGTCCCCGAACGGCAAGACCGCTTACGCGGCGAACTGGTCCGGCCACGACGTGTCCGAGATCGACATCTCCTCGGGCAAGCTGCGGCGGCGCATACGCACGGCGAACACCCCGCGCGGACTGTACGCGACCGAGGACGGCGCCGCCCTCTACGTGGCAGGCTTTGGCACCGGCGATCTCGACCGGATCGACCTGGCCTCCGGCGATTCCAAGACGGTTTTCGACGGCGGCGGGGCCCTGCGCCATATCGTCGCGGACGCCGACAAGAGCATCCTCTACATCTCCGACATGTCCAAGGACGTGGTCTGGAAGCACGACATGCTCACCGGCAAGACGACGAAGTTCCTCGAGACCGACGAGAAGCCCAACACGATCGACCTCTCCCCCGACGGGGCCGTGCTGTTCGTCTCCTGCCGAGGAGAGAACAACTCCAAGAGCTACTACATCCCCGGGCCAGAGTGGGGCACGATCCTGCTGTTCGATACCGAGACCGGCAAGCCGCTAGATGCGGTTGTAGGCGGCAACCAGTGCACCGCGCTCGACGTTTCGGGCGACGGCAAGCTGCTGGTGTTCTCCGATTTCCTGGACAACCGGCTGCGGTTCTATCAGGTTCCCGACATCGGAACGTTGCGGGCCGGCGACGGAGGCCGTTTCAAGCAGCACTTCGCCGATCTGCAGAAGTAGGCCCACCCCGCGATTCCCCGCCTCATCCTCAGAGGGCATGCCCCCCGAACTGGTTGCGCAATACCGAGAGCACCTGTCCCGCGTAGCTCGGGTCGCGCTCGGACTCCACACGAAACTGCAGGGCGCCTTCGATGATGCGCGCCGGCACCCCGATCTCCTTGGAAGCGTCGACCGTCCAGGCGCCTTCGCCGGTGTGTCTTACGGCACCGCCTACCCCACCAAGATCCTGGCCGAACTCCTCGAAGGCGGATTCCAGCCACCCGATCAGCCGTGACTCGATGACCGAACCGTTCTGGTAGACGTCGGCCACACGGGCGAGATCGAGACCGTACTCGGACGCGTGCATGATCTCGAACCCCTCGGCGATCGCCTGCATCATGCCGTACTCGATGCCGTTTCCCCGGTCGCCCCGAACACGACGAGCACCGTCGGGGTGTTGAATGCAGCGTCGAGCGCCATCTGCCCTGCCCTCCGCAGTCACGTGCCCGAAGCGTCGGCGTCCGCGACACCGGCCGAGGAGTACATTCCCCATGCGCGGGAGGCCGCGTTGGCACGGAGTTCGCAGCCGCGGAAGACCAGCGGACTCGGCTGGAGAGGTGAAGCATGCTCGCATACAAGGAAACGCTCACGTCGGACATCACGCGGGTGGCGCTGGAGTGGCTGCCGAGCCCGGTGTTCGTGCACGATGTGGACACCCTCTTCTACGCGAATCTCGCCGCACAGGAGCTCTTCGGGGCGTCGGATCGCTCGCACCTGGAGGGACTGGCAATTGAGTCTATCGTGCACCCCCATGATCGCGACGCTGGAGCACAACGAAGGACGCTTGTCCTCCAGCACGACCACGTCTATGAACGCGTGCCCCTCAAGCTGCTCACACTCCAGGGGGAGCCGCTGTATCTCGAGGTATCGGCGCGGCGCATCTTCGTGGGAGGCGTCCCGCTCATCCTCGCCGTCGGCCGCTGGGGCTCGTAACCCCGGCTCGCCGCTCTACCCCACCGGCTCGATGACCTCGACGCCGCCCATGTACGGGCGCAGCGCCTCGGGTACGACAACGCTGCCGTCTGCCTGCTGATAGTTCTCGAGCACGGCGACGAGCGTCCGCCCGACTGCAAGACCCGAGCCGTTCAGCGTGTGCACGAGACGACTTCCCTTGAACGCCGCCGGGTCCCGGTACTTGATCGCCGCGCGTCGCGCCTGGAAATCGGTGCAGTCGCTGCAACTCGAGATCTCCTTGTACGCGCCATAGCTCGGCAGCCAGACCTCGACGTCGTAGGTCTTGGCAGCGGAAAAGCCCATGTCCCCCGTGCACAGCGTGATGGTGCGATACGGCAGGCCAAGGAGCTGCAGGATGTTCTCTGCGTCGACGACCATGGTCTCGAGCTCGTCGAAGCTCGTCTCCGGTGTCGCGAACTTCACCATCTCGACCTTGTCGAACTGGTGCACGCGAATCATCCCGCGCGTGTCGCGACCGGCCGCCCCGGCCTCCTCGCGGAAGCACGGCGTGTACGCGCAGTAGCGCAAAGGCAGCTGGCTCGCATCAAGCACCTCATCGCGGTGCAGGTTCGTGAGCTGCACCTCGGCGGTGGGAATCAGGTAGAGCCCCTCGTCGGTCCGGAACAGGTCCTCCTCGAACTTCGGCAGCTGGCCGGTTCCGGTGAGCGTCTCGGCGTTCGCAAGCGCCGGAAGCGACCACTCCGCATACCCGCGCGATGAGTGCGTGTCGAGCATGAAGTTGATGAGTGCGCGGTTGAGCTTCGCCCCCATGCCGCCCAGGACGATGAAGCGCGACTTCGCGAGCTTCACGCCACGGTCGAAGTCGATCGCACCGAGTGCAGGGCCAAGGTCCCAGTGCGGGACCGGCTCGAAGTCGAACTCGCGAGGCGTGCCCCACCGGCGCACTTCGACGTTGGCAGTCTCGTCCGGACCGACCGGTACGGACGCGTCGGGAATGTTGGGAACCGTCATGAGAAGCTGACGGACGTCGGCCTCCACATGCTCGAGATGGGCGTCGTGTTGTGCGATCTCGTCGTTGACCTCGCGGACCGACTCCTTGGCAACTTCGGCCTCTTCACGCTTGCCGTCCTTCATGAGCGCGCCGATCTGCTTCGAAGCCTCGTTGCGGCGTGCCTGGAGGCCTTCGACGACCTGTATCAGCTCACGGCGCTCCTCGTCGAGCCGCGCAAACGCCTCGATGTCCCAGCTTGACCCGCGTGCGGCGAGCGCCTCGCGAACAGCGTCGAGATTCTCGCGAACGAACTTGGCATCGAGCATGGAGGGGCCTCCCGGATACTCCTGCCGAGGAGATGGCATCAACTCGTTTGCGAGTATACCGTACGGTTGTCGTGAGACGGCCCGTCAGCGCGCCTCGATGATCGAGTACCACGTGCCCGCGACCTCGTAGGTGACGAGCGCGTCCTCGGCGGCCCCTTCCTCGACCAGCCTCAGCCGCAGTTCGTCGAGGCCGGCGTCCGCCGAAGAGCGGAACATACTGCCGTCAGAAGGCTCGAAGCACCCGAGCTTCCAGTAGCTGGCGCTACGCGCAATCAACTTCGGGGTCACGAACTTGTGGCCGAGGACCTCGGGCGCGAACTCCACTCGCACCGGCGAGACTGGTGACGCGAGTTCGTCGGCGACCCACGCAATCTCCTTGCCATGCCGTGCATAGACCTGGTGCAACATGAGCCGGTTGTAGTAGGCCCCGACGCCGAAGAGGTAGAACACGACGAGCCCCGCCGTAAGCATGAGAGTCGCGTGCTTCGGCGCACGCCACAGCACGACACTCATTCCGGTCACCAAGATGAGCGCGACCCACAACAGCGGCCTTCCAAGCAGCCACATGCGGTAGACATCGATAGCCCCGCGATCGGTCATGAGACTCGCGAGGTCAGACTCGACCAAACCCCTCCAGGCACGCAGGACAAGCGCGACAGGGAGCGCCCACCCGACAATGACTGCAGTAGCGCCGAGTGGTTGGAACCACCGGCGCATCCTCGGCAGGGTCATGAACGCAAGAATGATGTAGAACGCCACCATGTAGATGGCGTAGCGGCCCATCACCTTCGACGGATCCGGGTAGTTGTAGTACGCGCGCCACGAATGACGGACCATCGCGACGGCGAACGCGGCGTTCAGCCCGAACACGAGCACGACCGCGCGCTCGTATACGCCCAGAGTGCGAGACCGGAGCGTTTCGGGCACGGACATGAGCACCAGACCGAGCACCGGCGCGGCGGCGAGCACGAAGTAGGCGCCGTACACGCGCACCCATAGGCCGAGACGCGCAAGCGTGAGCTGCGCGGGGTCGGGACGGGCCGCGATGCCGAAACCGAGGATGTCCTTGAGTGACGCCCCCTGCGGCGCCTGCATCGCGATCCAAACGCCGAATGTCACCGTGATCGCGGTGACCAGGACCGCGAACCGCCCGAGCTTCGCGGCCGAAGGCGAGAAGAGCCGTCGACCCTCGTCAGTCGCCGACGGCCGAAGCCACCACACCGCGACGAACACGGGGATGAGCGCGAAAGATATGTAGCGCGTGAGGTACAGCGCACCCAGGAGCACGCCCGTCCCGAGATCCCAAAGCACCGGTCTGCTCTTCGGCTGTCGAAGGACCATCCACGCGGCGAACAGAAACAGCGGGAAGTACAAGTTCTCGCTCAAGACGGAGCGTGGCAGCACGAGGTGGAACGGGATGAGAGCGAGCACGCCCGCGCACGCGAGGCTCTCCCGGCGCTCCAGCGTCAGACGTGCGATCAGGTAGGCCGGAACGACGATGGCCGACGAGTAGAGTACGTTCAGGAGCTTGATGACCTCGTGGAAGTTGTCGCCGCAGAAGAACGCGACCGAGATGGACAGCGGGTAGAGTAGTGGGTAGTGCGTGCCGTCGTAGGATAGCGACCCGGCGAGAGATCGCGCATAGTCGGTGTACTGGGCCTCGTCCATGAAGACGACGGGACCGCATGCGGTCTTCGTGACGAGAAGCAGCTTCACCGCCACGAGCGCCGCGAACAGGAGGATGACTCCCGTATACTCCTCGGCTATACCTCGGACATTCTCGCGCACATCCGTCTCCTCGCACATCAACTACGAGAACGCCGTATGAAGACTGGCTGCGATGCGGGAGAATCATAGCAGAGCGCAGCCCCGGCATCGGGCGGGACTGCGGGCGCGATCGCACGTCGAGGTAAGTGCTGGTCGTAGAAGCCGGGAAGGAACCCCCGTGACTCAGAACGATTCTCCTCGGCATCCCTTGCTGCCAACGCTGGAGCGCCTTCCAACCTCGGTGGTCATCTCGAGCACCGCCACAGGAATCATCCTGTGGACGAACGCATACAACCTCAGTGTCATCGGCACGACCGACCCGAACGACATCATCGGTCGTAACCTGCTCGACTTCCTGCCTCCCGAACAGCACGGCGTCGCCCTGCGCGACATCGAGGCGATGGCCCGGGGAGAGCGCAAAGTAGAGTCCGTGGTGTATCGCCTGCGCCGACTTGACGGCGGCACGTCGTACGTACACATCTCCTCGGTCCCCATCCGGTTCGAAGGTGTCCCGGCGATGCTCAGCCTCGTATTCGATGTCAGCGATCGCGAGAAGGCACTCCGCAGGCTCCAAGAGAGCGAAGAACGCTACCGCTCCCTCGTGGACAACTCACCCGACTGCGTCATGGTTTGCCAGGGGGACATCGTGAAATACGTGAACCCGACCACGGTGCGCGTCTTCAGGGCCGGCTCTGCCGAGGACATCTGTGGCCGATCGCTGTTCGACTTCGTCAAGCCGGACTTCCGCGCCATAGCCCGAACGCGCCAGAAGGCGATGTACCGGACTGGGAGGTCGTCGCCCCCGGTCGTCCTTGGCCTGGTGCGCCTGGACGGCACGTGCTTCCCCGGTGAAGCTCGCTCCTCGGTCATAACATGGGACGACGAACGCGCGACGCAGACGGTCATCCGGGACGTCGACGGCCTGATGGACGTCGACGTCGGCTGCAGCGAGTAGGCGCGGTGTCTACTCCGGCTTCCGGGCCAGCATCACGAGTTGCCGGTGTCGGAAGCGGATGATACCGCGGTCTGCCAACTCGGGCGCCAACCATTCGTGCACCGCATCGAGCGGCTTTCGTTCACGGCGGGCACAACTCTCGCACAGCGGATCTGTTCCGAACGTACTCTCGGAGCCGTCCTTCTGGGTACGATGAAACCGTATCGTCAACTGGGGGGTGGTCACCGTTCGCTACAACGTGACGTCCGACCGGTCCGTCAGCATCCGGCGCGGGGACATCACGCGCGTGGAGGCGGACGCTATCGTCAACGCCGCGAACTCGCATATGGCGCCGGGCGGTGGCGTGAGCGGCGCGATACACAGCGCCGCCGGACCGGAGCTTGCCGAGGAGTGTCTTGCGGTCGTCTCCGCCTGTGGCCCGCTCCAAACCGGCCAGGCCGCGATCACCGGTGCCGGAGCCCTCTGGTGGGCGAAGCACGTCGTGCACGCGCTCGGTCCCGTGTGGCACGGCGGCGGGCGAGGCGAGCCGGAAGCGCTCGCAAGCGCCTACCGCTCCGCGATTCGATGCGCCGATGAGGCCGAGGCGACGACAATCGCGTTTCCGAGCATCTCGACGGGGATCTTCGGCTATCCCGTGAAGGAAGCGGCCCCCGTCGCGCTGCATGCGATCGCGTCAGCGCTGCGCCAGACCCACAGCGTGCAGGTTGCCAAGATGGTGCTCTTCGACGAGACGACCTACAACGCCTACGAACGAGCGCTGAAGCAGCTGGCTGCCGAGGAATCCGCCGAGGACGCCCTCTCGGAGTAGAGCGCTTCCGATAGCTCAGCCGGGTGCCCCGCGCTAGGACGACCCGATGTGCGAGAGCGCAGCCCCGTACGCCCCAACGGTCTGCGCCTCCACCGGAACGACGACATCGTCGCCGAACCCGTCGGAGATCAGCCGGACCATCGCGGGGTTCTTCGCCACACCGCCCGCGAACACGAGCGGGCCGCTCGCGTCGAGGCGCTTGAGCGAGCCGAGAGTCCGCGTCGCGATGGATTCGTGCAGGCCTCTCGCAATACGGCCCCGGTCGACACCACGGTGAACGAGACATGTGACTTCGCTTTCCGCGAACACCGTGCACATCGAGGAGATGGCCACGCCGGTCGCGGCGTCGAGCGCCGCGGTGGCCATTTCCTCTAGGGTGTACCCAAGCGCATGCGCCATGACCTCGAGAAACCTGCCGGTCCCTGCGGCGCACTTGTCGTTCATCGTGAAATCGGCAACATGGCCCTGAGGGCTCAGAATGATGACCTTCGTGTCCTGACCGCCTATGTCGAGCACCGCCCCTGCCTCCGGGAACAGCCTCGATGCCCCCATGGCGTACGCCTTGATCTCCGTAACGGCATCGCAGCCAAGATTCTGCCGTGCGGCGTGTCGGCCATAGCCGGTCGCGACGACCACGTCGTGCTCGCCACGCGACAGAAACTCCGCATAGACAGCGGCGGGCTCGAACCCGGAGTCCGCGATCTCGTACGCGACAACCGCGCCGTCCTCAACCCACACCGCGTCGACGCTGCGTGAACCGATGTCGAGTCCGAGAATCCGCATGTCCGGGTCCGGCCCCTCCCCTGAGCCTTCAGAGCATCTCGAGAAACGCTTCGACGCGCGTCGATAGTTGCCCGATGTCCTCCATCGAGTAGTCGGTGTCGATCTTCAGCACCGGGATACCTGCATCCTTGGCTGCCTTCTCGACCGACGTCGCCTCGATCTGATACGGGCCGCAGAACTGCAGCGCATAGTGAAGGATGCCGTCAGCCTTGTACTCCTTGGCAAGGCGGAGCACGTCTTCGATACGTCCGGAGTTGGGCGTGAAGCACGCGCAGTTGATGTCGAGGTACTTCTCGGCGATGTCATCGAGCATGGAGTCGACGTCGGCGGAGCCTTCGGCGACGAGCTTCTCGTAGTAGCGGCTGCCGGTGCAGAGCTCCTCGGCCACCACGATGCCGCCGGCCTTCTCGATGACGTCGTGGACTTTCCAGTTCGGGATCGCCATGGGCGAGCCGGTCACGAGCACGCGCTTGGAGCCGTTCGACACGGCCACGCCGTCGGCGATGCGCTGCTCGAGCTCGTCAGCGATGGCATTGACCATCTGCGTGAAGCGCGGAACGTCGTCGTAGAAGGCGACCTGGACGGCGAGCAGAGCGTCCTTGCCGGAGATGGGCACGCCCGAGGCCGCGCGAGCGGCGTTGAGGCGCTGCAGGGCGCGGCGCTTGTCGTTGACCTCCTTGATGGCTCGGCTCAAGTTCTCCTCGATCAGCTTATTGCCGGTCAGCTCCTCGAGACGCACCACCAGGCGGTCGATCTCGGCGCGCCACAGCGTCTTGTCCTCGGGGCGCTTCATCTGCGGAAGCTCCATGACGTGGACCGGCGCCATCTCACCGAGGAGCTCGTAGGCCTTCTTCTTGCCGTCGCAGGTAGTCTCGCCGATGACGAGGTCGGCCGACTCAATGTAGGGGCAGACCCGGCCGATCTTGAAGCCCATGAAGGACTTGATGAGCGAGCACGTGTTGCGGGGCAGAATGCGCTCGACCTCGTCGTAAGCCCATTCGGCCCCTGCGCACAGACCGATGGACTGGCCGCCAAGTGCACGGATGATCTCCTCGGGAACGTAGAGGCAGAAGGTCCCAACGATGGTGCCGCCCGCCTCCTTGTGGTCGAGCAGCTCCTTGATACGCAACCCGTGGATCTCAGAAAGCACGAAGTCGAAGTACTTCATGCCTTCGGGACGGTTCTCCTGCGAGAGATAGGCGTCTGCGTAGAGCTTCGGGATAGCCT
Source organism: Actinomycetota bacterium (assembly GCA_030682655.1). Lineage (NCBI taxonomy): Bacteria > Bacillati > Actinomycetota > Actinomycetota bacterium. The sequence goes on from JAUXNU010000100.1 coordinate 21,655, forward strand.
CCAGCAGTGCGCAGTGTGCTCGTATGTTGATTCCGAGCTGTTCCCACATCTCCGAGTAGTCGACGGTCTCCACGTCAGCCATGCGCACTCCCCTTTCGTCCGGCATAGTACGCCATAAGATAACCGTATCGCAGCCATCTGTCACGCTTATGCCGTTATTGCGTTCACGGACTCTTCTCCAGGGTGCGGGTGCCGCGGTGCACCGATGCCTTATACTCGTCGCGGAGAGAGCTCACGCCCCGACGGGAGGCACGATGACCGCCGCTCACGATCCACAACGCACGGATTCCGCGACTAGCGAGGACCGGCGCTCCTACGCCGCGCTCGGCACGGTTCTCATGGTCATCGTGGTGATCGTGGTGATCCTGCTGCTCTGGCGCTCCTGCGGCAAGCAGGACGTCGCTCCCGACGAAGGTTCCGGTGGCGGAATCATAACGTCGGTTCCCAGTCTCGAGACCGTCCCTGGCGGAGTTGCGCTGTGGTTGAAGCCCGGGGCCAACGTCAGCGAAGTCCTCGCGCGCAACGGTCTGTCGGGCACGTCCGTACTCGACATGGGCGACGGCACGTACGTGATCACCGTCGGCGAGGCTGAGGTATCGGCCACCGTCGAGAAGCTCAAGAAGGATCCCGGACTCCTGGACGCCGGGTTCCTCTATGCCGAAGACGGCACAAACGAGTAGCGGCTACCTCACACGCGGATAGCTGCCAAGGACCTTCACCGTGCGCAGCTTGAGCCGCAGGCAATCCAGCGCCAGCCGCACATTCTCATCGTCCATATGACCGGCGAGATCGATGAAGAACATGTATTCGCCAAGGGCCTTGCGCGTCGGACGCGACTGGATCTTCGTCAGGTTGATCTGTCCGAATGCAAACTCGGACAGGATCATGTGCAGCGTACCCGGGCGGTCGGCCTTCATGAACAACGCAAGCGATGTCTTGTCGTCCCCCGTGCGCTCCCGGATACCCCGACCGACAGTCACAAAGCGCGTCTGGTTCCCCGCGTAGTCCTCGATCGCGTCAACAAGCACCTCGGCACCGTACAACTGGACGGCCAGAAGATTCGTGATGGCAGCCGTCCGAGGCTGCTCGATGATAGTCTTCGCTGCTTCGGCGGTGGACGTCGCCGCATGTATCGGCCTGGCCGGAAGGTTCTCGGCAAGCCACCTGCGGCACTGACCGACCGCCTGGGGATGACTCACGATCGACTCGATATCCGTGAGAGCGGTCCCGGGGGCGGCGCACAGGACATGGTGGATGTCCCGTACGACCTCGCCCTGTATCTCAAGGTCGGTCTCGAACGCCAGGGCATCGAGGGTGGCGTTCACGGATCCCTCGAGTGAATTCTCTATGGGCACCAACCCCATGTCGGCCTTGCCGCGCTCAACCGATGTGAAGACCTCTTCGATGGTCGCGCATGGTAGACCGTCGATGCCCTCTCCGAGCGAGAGCAGGGCATCATGGGAGTGGGTCCCTTCAGGTCCAAGGTACGCATAGCAGATCACGTCGCGGCCTCTCCCTCATTCGGTGCCCCGACGCGCGCGCCGCCGACGGCTGTCCCGGGCCCGATGCGCGGTGAGCGCACCCGGTTCTTCCCGCTGTTCTTGGCGTGGTAGAGCGCATCGTCAGCGAGCCGCAGCAGCGACTCCTTGTCGCGCGCATGGTGCGGATAGGTCGCAAGTCCGAGGGACACGGTGATGTGGCAGGACCGATCTCCGTCCGAATCTGCGAACAAGTGGCTCGCAATGGCCTCGCGAATCTTCTCGGCCACGACGAAGACTCCAGCGCCGTCGGTCTCCGGCAGGATAACGGAGAACTCCTCACCGCCGTAGCGCGCCACCACATCGACCTCGCGCACCGAGTTCCTGAGCACGGTGCCGAGCTCCGCAAGGGCCAGATCGCCCGCGATGTGTCCCTGCGTATCGTTGAAGCGCTTGAACTCATCGACGTCGAGCATGACGAAGGAGACGTCCTTCGAGTAGCGGCGCGCGCGCTCGATCTCCTCGTCGAGACGCTGCTGGAGGTAGCGATAGTTGTTAAGGCCGGTCAGCTCATCTGTTATGGCAAGCCGCTTCGTGAGCTTGTAGAGCTGCGAGTTCTCAACCGCGACAACAAGCTCGCTCGCCACTGCTTGCAGCACGAGCCGGTCCTCCTCGGTCAGGTCGTCCACGGCACCCGACTCGGCGCAGAACACAACCATCATCTGATGGTGATCGAGTATCGACAGACACGTGTAGTGGTCGTCGGTGACCGGCATGCCCCCAGCCAGTTCGCGGAAACGCGGAGGCACAACGGCCCCATCGCCGCTCATGCCGACACTGGCGCTGAACAGCGTGCGTGACTTCTGGCGATCGATCACGAACAGGCAGCATGACGGTACGTCGATGACCTTCGTGACTATGTCGAGGACGAGCGGCCCCACCCGGTCGAAATCGAGGCTTGAGTGGATGATCTCGTTCATCTGGGACACGGCTTGCAGTTCCGCAAGGCGGCGGCGCAGCTGGGTGTTGAGCACGTCCTTCTCTTCCCGGCTAGCTTCGATCTCGCTTTCGCGCTCGCGATAGCGCCCGGCCATCGCCGTAGCGATGGCGGCAACGAATCCGATCGCAGCGGTCTTGACGAGGATGAACCCGAGCGCCGGAAGATCATTCGGCATCTCGGCTATGTTGTGCGCGATGAGATAGGTGAATGCTGCAGCGGCGGCAATGATCATCCCGTCCCGCCGACGCACCACGTAGCTGTAGAACACAGGAATGGAGATCAGCGCGGGGTAGACCGGGTCCTCGTATGCGTGCAAAGCAATCGTGAGCGCACCCAGTCCGACAAGGTCCAGCGGTGCCAGCCAGGTGAGAAGCTGCGTCAACTCGACGTCCTCGCGGCGCCTGAGTGCGAAATACGCCACTGTGACAACCGTGAAGACTCCGGCTGCGACAAGGACGATCGGCATGCGCATGTCGTTCTTGATGTACGTGCCAAGAATGGCGAGCGCCACTACCAGCACATACAGGACGACACGGACGCGCGCGTACGTGCGCTTGGCTTGCAGATCGAACTCTGTATCTGAGGGGTGCGCCACTGCGCTCCGCATCTGTCGTTTCCACATCTTCACACGTGGGCTACGTGTGGCACTATAGTGCCACGCCCCCACAAGCCCGTCGAACCTCAGGGTATGAGTGTCATCGCCAAGAGAGAGGCGCTTCATGGATCCCCAAGACCTTCGTTCCCTTCTTGAGTCAGTTGCAGCGGGAACCGTCGACACCGACGGCGCCTTCGAACAGCTGCGCACTCTCCCGTTCTCCGACATCGACGTGGCCAAGGTGGACCATCACAGAGCGCTGCGATGTGGGTTCCCGGAAGTAATCTTCTGCCAGGGCAAGACGCCCGGGCAGGTCCGAAGCGTCGCGCGCGAACTGCTCGACCACGGAGATGTCGTGTTGGCCACGCGGGCCAGTGCGTCGCAGTACCAGGCGCTCGCCCAGATAGCGCCTGACGCGCGCTACTTCGAGGCGTCGCGGCTCATTGTGGTCGACCGCCGCACCGACCCGCCCCGCACCGGTCACATCGTTGTTGCGTCCGGCGGCACCGCGGATTCTCCGGTAGCGGAGGAGGCCGCCATCTGCGCGGAGGTCATGGGCAACCGGGTGACCCGCGTGTTCGACGTCGGTGTCGCAGGCCTTCACCGCCTGCTCGCGCATCAGGAAACCCTGCACTCAGCCCGCGCAATCATCGCGGTGGCCGGTATGGAGGGCGCCTTGCCCTCGCTCGTCGCGGGCCTTGTGTCGGTCCCGGTCATCGCGGTTCCGACATCTGTCGGCTACGGTGTGAGCTTCGGCGGAGTCGCTCCTCTCCTCACGATGCTCAACTCATGTGCCTCGGGAATCGGGGTCGTCAACATCGACAACGGATTCGGGGGCGCGGCCCTGGCAAGCAGGATAAACCACACGCCCCCGGCCGAGGACTCTCCGGCCGATGCCACCCCTGAGCAGCCGTGATCGCGTATCTCGACTGCACGAGCGGTATCTCCGGCGACAAGTTCCTGGCCGCCCTCATCGATGCCGGCCTTGCCGAGGAGACCCTCGCGGCCGCGCTCGATTCCCTGGGTATCGGCGCGCGCGTAGCGACCGCGCGGGCGGTGCGGGGCGGGTTCGAGGGTCTGTCGCTACGCGTTGACTCCGGCGATGTCCAGCCCTCCCGGAACTGGTGTGACATACGGGCGCTCATCAGCTCCTCGGCCTTGGACGCGCCCGTCATCGAGGGCGCACTTGCCGCATTCGACCTGCTGGCCCGGGCCGAAGCACTGGTACATGGGGTTCCGGTCGACGAGGTCTACTTTCACGAGGTAGGGGCCGTCGACTCGATCGCGGACATCGTCGGGGTTGCCCTTGGGCTGCACGTTTTGGGCATCACCGGGCTGTACTGTTCGCCCGTATCGCTCGGCTGGGGCACCGTCGACACCGAGCACGGAACACTCCCCGTGCCTGCCCCTGCCACCGCCGAGCTGCTCCAGGGCATCCCGGTAGTCGGGGGACCAGCCGAAGGCGAGATGACGACGCCCACTGGCGCGGCTCTCTTGCGAGCGCATGTCGTCGCCTACGGCCCGATGCCCGCCATGCGCGTCGAGCGCATAGGCCGGGGGGCCGGCTCTCGCGAACTGTCCGTACCGAACGTCGCGCGCCTGTTCTTTGGCGAGGCGGAGCATGGCGAGGCTGAAACTGAACCGGTCGTGCTCCTTGAGTCCAACATCGATCACCTCTCGCCCGAGCATGCCGCATTCGCGGCCGAACAGCTGCTCGAAGACGGTGCGCTCGACGTGTGGCAGACCCCGATCGTCATGAAGAAGGGGCGCGCGGCGACCCTGATCAGCGTGCTCGTTCGCGCGGGTGACGAAGCGCGAACGGCTGCTTCGATCATGGAGCTCACGGGCACGCTGGGCGTCCGCATCGCACCAACAGCGAGGTATGCGGCAACGCGAACCATCGTGCATGCCGAAACGATCTGGGGACCGGTTGCCGTCAAGGTCGCCGACTTCTCCGGCGCACCGCGCTACCGGGCCGAATACGAGGATTGCGCCCGCATCGCGCGGGAACAGGGCGTCCCCATCCGCGAAGTATGTGAAGCTGCGGAGAGGGCTGCGCGCGACGACAGCGCGTAGCGACCCGCTACGCGGCAGCCCCGCCAGGCGGGGCTGCCAGGCAGGGCCGACGTCGGTGCTCGCTGATCTTGTCTAGCGCCCGCAAGCCCCGAACTAAGTTGGCGCTGGGACCCTCATGTGGAGATGCCGTTGGCAGGAGTCCCACTTCATGAATCGGCAGAAACAGTCCGCGGGATAACCCTCGCAGCAAAGGTTGCGGGCATGGTTCTCGCGCCTCGCCCGCAAGGTGGGCCACCGAATCGGCAGCCGACTAGAAGCGACGTGTGCTCGTGCGCCCCCCGCGCTTCCCGACGCCGCCCGAGAATACGCGCCGGGGAGCCGCCGACGCCGTTTCGCGGTCCACGTCAGGAATCACGCGATCGCGATACTCGAAACCCTCCACGTCGCGGGTGGGAACCACGGTGTCGATGGCGCTCTCGATCTCACGCCAGGCCGTCATCTCCTCGTATGAGAGGAGTGTGATCGCGATACCCGTCTCCCCCGCGCGGGCGGTGCGTCCGATGCGATGCACGTAGTCATCCGGACGCTCGGGCGCATCGTAGTTGATCACGTGTGTGATGCCATCGACATCGATACCTCGGGCCATTACGTCCGTGGATATGAGAAGCGCGTGCTTGCCATTCCGGAAGCCCTCGAGCGTTTGCGTGCGGGTAGACTGAGGGAGGTCGCTGTGAATGGTCGCCGCCTCGACACCGCTGGAGTTGAGCGCCGCCGCAAGCCGGTCAGCCCGCCGCTTTGTCCGTGTGAACACGATGGCCCGGTATTCGGTCGTCTGCTTGAGCAGGGCGACCATGAGTTCGGTCTTCTGCATCGAGCTCACCGGATACGCGTACTGCGCGACCTCGCTCACTGGGGTGGAGGACGGAGCGACGTCGACGCGAACCGGGTCGTGCAACGTGTCACCGATGACGCGGAGGACCGCGCTTGAGAGGGTCGCCGAGAAGAGCATGTTCTGCCGCTTGGGCATAAGTAGTCTCAGAATCTTGCGCACATCCGGCCAGAACCCCATGTCGAGCATGCGGTCCGCCTCATCAAGCACCAGCAGTTCCACGTGAGACAGGTCGACATCCCCGCGTTGCTGGAGATCGAGAAGCCGTCCCGGTGTGGCCACGAGCATATCCACGCCCGCGTGCAGCCCCTTGATCTGCGACTTATAGCCCACTCCCCCGTAGACGGCGAGCACGCTGTGGTGCGTGTGGTGCGCCACGGCTCGCGCGACCTTCTCGATCTGCACGGCGAGCTCGCGGGTCGGTGTGACGACCAACGCTATGGGTCGCTTGCGATGCGGTATGGACTGCAGCAGGGGAAGCACGAAAGCCGCCGTCTTCCCGGTGCCGGTCTGAGCGCAAGCTAGGACGTCTCGTCCTTCAAGCACATATGGTATCGCCTGCTCCTGAATCGGTGTCGGCTCATCGAAGCCGAGCTCCGCAATAGCCTCGAGCACAGCTCCGTCAAGTCCAAGGTCAGAAAACCCCATGCATCTCCTTTGTGTTCACCGCGTCGAGCGATCTCGCCGCTCATCGTCAGAGCATCGCCCCCAGGGCCATACGTTCCGATGATACCCCGTGTGGCCCGGCTTTACTTGCGTGGGTCGCGTCCGGCACGTTCAGGCAGGTAGGATGGAGGGGCCTGGCCGAAGACCGTGACCCCGGCAGGCGAACCCCAGATCCCTAGAGGTGCCGGATGTAGTAGCGGCAGTGACGATTCCGAGGGCAGTCGGACGGCAGCTCTTTGAGCGGGAACGTCCAGTAGTCGCCCTCGACGAAGCAGCTGCACGCCCAGCGCCTTTCATCCTCATTGATGCGCCTTTGGAACAGGTCGTCCTCGAGCGGGCGCTCCCGCCACCAAGTGCACTTCCCTTTGACGGGCGCGTAGCCCTCGCTCATGCGATCGCTCCCGGTAGCCCTCCTGCGTTACGTCCCATCATCGCACCTGCGTGCCCGGCGGAACTACCTGCCGAGGAACCTGTGGTGATTGTACCCTTCGGGCGGCCTCACTCGTCGGCGGCGGGCGGTCGGGTCGGATAGGTCCGGCTCGAGAAGACGCCCCCGTAGACGCAGAACGACCCCGGAGGCCGGGGCCGTTCGATGTCGCTTTGGTGCGGGTGAAAGGAGTTGAACCTTCACGGGGTTGCCCCCACATGGACCTGAACCATGCGCGTCTGCCATTCCGCCACACCCGCGTAGCGCGAGTAGTGATGGTAGCACTGCTGGTCACAGTGCGCAAAGAGGGTGGATGTCGCAAGTGCGAAGATGGTGCTACGGCGCGGTCTCCCACGGCTGCACCTCATGGATCGCGTAGCCGTGCTCGGTGCCCCACTTCGTCGCGGCCGCCTTGGCCTCTTCGCTTCCGCTTGCCAGAATCGCGTTCGCCATCTTCACGTCGCCGAACTCCTCGAGGGCGGCTAGGATGTCGGCGTCGGGCACGCTGCCCCAGCCCCGAACCACGCCCACATATATGCGAAACGTCTTCTTGCTCGCCAGCATCTTCGAGAGCTCGTCCGGAGAATCGGCGAGTATCTCTGCCAGTCCGATCGAGGCCGGTCCAAACACATCCGCGTCCTTGCTTCCGAGCCGCTTGCGCAGCTCGGGCACGGCGGCCTGTCCTTGGCCGGCAAGACCCTCGCCGAGGGCTTCGACCGAGAAGACGACCGCCCGCTTCGCGTCGACCTGTTCGAGCAACGCCGACAGGACGCGCGGGTCCTCGAGCCCGCCGAACGCCCGGGCGAGAGCCGCCAGCTCCATCTTGCGCAGCGTGTCGTAGGTGTCGGTCGCGGGGTCGAGCGTGGCCACGTAGGCAAGAAGCGGCTCCACGGCGCGGGCGTCACCGGCGACACCCAGAGGGCCGACGGCCATCGAGGCCGTGTCGGGCGATTCGAGCAGGCCGAGGAGTGCGTCGACGGCTTCGGGCGTACCGAGCTCCCCGAGCGCAGCCACGGCATCGGAGCGCTTCGTGTAGTCGAGGTTCCGGTCCTTGGCCATCTCGACGAGGCCGGCCACGTCCCCTTTGTCGCGCAGGCTTGACGCGGACGCGCCGCATCCAGCAAGGCCGAGCGAGCACACGAGCAGAGCAACGAGCAGTACGATGCGGCTCTTCTTCACGGCAATCGCCTCCCTGCGGGGATTCTACGCCGGAACGTACCTCCCGGTCTCGTACATTCTGCTCGGCACGCTGACGGGCTCGCACGCTAGAATAGGCATCGCACCGGCGCACCGGGAGACTCCTTGGACCAGCCGCTCATCCTCGACAGGTACCGCCCGCTGACCGAGCTTGCGACCGGCGGCTTTGGCGAGGTAACACTCGCCTACGACACGCGCATGCAGCGACGTGTCGCCATCAAGCGGCTGCCGTTCCCACACGACCGCTCCGGGCACCCCGTGACGCCTGCCGGCCTCGCCGAGGCAAGAACGGCCGCGCTACTCAACCATCCAAGCATCGTCACCGTCTACGAGTGGGACACCGACGATGATGAAGCGTTCATCATCATGGAGTACGTGGACGGCGCATCCCTGGCCGACCTGCTCGACGCATACCGGGGCCCGCTCGACGACGACGAGGCCGCAGCGGTGATCGAAGCGGTCGCCTCGGCACTCGAGTTCGCACACGACAACGGGGTGCTGCATCTCGACATCAAGCCGGAGAACGTTCTCATCACGCGCGACGGGCGCGTGAAGGTCACCGACTTCGGCGTGGCAACGCTCTCGGCGGCGAGCGGCCACGGTCCCGCCGTCGGAGGCACGCTGGGCTACATGCCGCTCGAACAGCTCCGCACCGAGCGGGTCGACGAACGCACCGACGTATGGGCCTTCGGCGCCTTGGCCTTCGAGATCCTCACCAACGCGAACCCGTTCGTTGCCGACAGTATCGAGGGCGCGATCTTCAAAGCCGAGATCGTCGAGCCTCCCGCCGCCGGGGAGTTCGAACCGTCGATCCCCCCGGCGATCGATCACATCCTCGCAGCCGCGCTGGAGACCCACCGCACCGACCGCTACTCCGGCGTGACGGAATTCGCGAATCGCCTGCTCGACCACCTCGGCGACGCGAGCGCTGGACGCGAGTCTCTTGCCGATGCGATAGCACTGCACTTCGCCGAGTCCGATGACTCTGCCGGCGGCGGCTTCGACACCCTCGGGCTGTGGGACCGCCTCGCGCCCCGCAGCGGCGCCGCCACGCGGGCGACCGCTGCCCTGCTGTCAGCCTGGCTCGCGTGGGCCGGCGCGCTGCCGCTCGGCTTCGGCACGGCAGCTGCCGCTGCCGTGGCCGGCCTGGTCGCGCTCGCGGCAGTCCTCGCGCCCGGCCTCGGCACCGGCCTCGCACTCCTCGTGCTGTGCGCCGGCATCGGCGCCGGTGCCTCGTGGCCGCTCGCAGCAGCCCTCGCCGCGATCGGGACCGCCGTCTGGCTCGCAGCCGGTCGCCGCGACAGCGGCGTCCTCGCGGCCCTCGTCGCGCCGCCGCTTGGCGTCGCGCATCTAGCGCCGACGGCCCCGCTGCTCGCCGGGTTCGCACTGTCGCCGCTGCGGGCGGCTCTCCTCGGCGGCTTCGGCGCGACGCTCACGATGCTCGCGTCGGCCGCATCCGGCGGCGAGGCCCCGTACCTCCTGGTCGCCTCGCGCTGGCTCACGGACCCCATCGGCCTCCGTGCTCCAGACGCCACCATAAGCGCACTCCTCACGTCCTCCGCCGCGCTCGCCCCCATCGTCGCCTGGGGCCTCGCCGCTGCCGCGATGTCGCTCGCCTGCCGCCGGGCATCCCGCCCCGCCGCGGTGCTCGGGGCGTTCCTTGGCACAGCTGCGCTGTACGGGGGCTACGCGCTCGCTGACGCAATCGCCCGGCTCGGCAACACCTCGGCAACGTGGTCGGGGCAATCGTTGCTCCCACACGTGACCGCCTCTCTTATACTGATAGTGCTCGTCATCGCGGCCGGCCCTCCGGTCCGCGGCGAGGAAGAGTGACCCGCAGGCGGGTCGCAACCGAAACCAAGGGGCGCACGTGAGTCTGCTGTCCGACTTCGAAGATCGCATCGGCGGAGCCGTCGAAGGCCTGTTCGCCGGCGCCTTCCGCTCACCGGTCCAGCCGGTTGAGGTCGCAAAGGCGCTCGCGAAGGCGATGGACGACCGCCGGGTCGTCGGCGTGGGCAAGATCTACGCCCCGACCTCGTTCACGGTGGCGCTCTCGTCGCAAGACACGGAGCAACTCGGCGCGTTCGCTCCGACGCTGGCCGGGGAACTCGCAACCTACCTCATCGGCCACGCCGACGAAGCGGGCTACACCCTCGCCGCCCGTCCGGCCGTACGTTTCACGGTGCACGACAACCTGAGGCTCGGGCGCTTCCGCGTGAGCGCCGAGATGGCCGAGGCGTCGCCGCCTGCGACGGCGAATCAGGCCGACAGCTCGATCGCAGCCTCGCCAGTCGCGACCGTCGGCGTCGGCTCGCCCTCACCACCGGCCGTCCACGCGCTCGCCACAGTCACAGTGTCCGGCGTGCAGCACGACGTCGCTCTCAAGGGCGACCGGGTGCTCATCGGCAGGCTCGCGACATGCGGAGTCTGCCTTCAGGACGCCAACGTCTCGCGCGAGCATGCCGCTTTCGTGCGCGAGGGTGCCGACTGGGCAATCGAGGATCTCGGGTCGACGAACGGCACGCTTCTCAACGGAATCCGCACCCCCCAAGCTCGACTCCGCGACGGCGACACGATCGTCGTCGGCGTCACCGAGCTCACGTACCACGAGCCGAAAGGGTAACGATGGTCGACATCGTCCTTCTCGTGGGCAAGTTCCTGCTTCTTGCGATGGTCTATCTGTTCCTGCTCGCGGCTGTACGGGCGGGGGTCGGGCTTGTCGCCGAAGGCGGACCGCGCGCACCCCGGGGGCTCGCGCTCGCGGTGGTCGCCGGGCCCAAGGAACTCAGGGGCACGAAGATCTCCTTGGCGGGGCCGGTCGTGATCGGCCGATCGCCGGGTGCCGACATCGTGATCGCCGACGACTTCGTGTCGTCGATGCACGCCCGGGTCAGTCCCTCGGGAGACGCTGCCGCCATCGTCGAGGACCTCGGGTCGACGAACGGCACGGTCGTCAACGGCCAGGAGATCCGCGGGGCGATCGAGGTCGTCGCAGGTGACGAGATCGACCTGGGCACAGTCCGCGTCAAGCTGGTGAAGACGTGAGCCCCCGGGCCGGACGCTCCGACTACGCAGGCCTGTCCGATGTGGGCCGGGTCCGCACGCACAACGAAGACGCGGTGCTGCTAAGCCCGCCCCTCTATGCTGTCGCCGATGGTCTGGGTGGACACCTGGCGGGCGAGGTGGCGAGCACGCTCGCCATCGAGACGCTGCTCCAGCACGCTCCGCTTCGTGCGGACGCGAAGGCGCTGGGGCGCGCGGCCCGTACCGCCAACAAGGCCGTGCTCGAGGCCGCGCGAGACGCTGATGCGCGCTCAGGCATGGGCACGACTCTCACCGCCGCTCTCGTCGAGGGAACACGCATCGCTGTGGCCCACGTCGGGGACAGCCGGGCATACGTCCTGCACAACGAGCGGCTCGAACGAATCACGGAGGACCACTCCATGGTGGCCGACATGATCCGCGCCGGCACACTCACCGAGGAGGAGTCTCGCACCCATCCCAACCGCAGCGTCATCACCCGTGCGCTCGGCTCAGACCCGAACATGTACGCCGACACCTTCGAGGTGGACGCCTCGCCCGGTGACCGGCTCATTCTGTGCTCGGACGGCTTGACATCGATGCTCACCGACCCTCAGATCGCAGAGATCGTGAACTCCTACCGCGACCCCGAGGTCGCCGTACGCTCGCTCATCGACGCTGCCAATGCGGCCGGAGGCACCGACAACATCTCGGTCATCGTCGTGGAGATCCGCAGCGAGCACTACGAACCGACGGCGGGGCGTCGGCGGGGCGCGCTCTGGGTTTCGGGTGTCGTGTGGGTCTTCGCCGCGATCGCGCTCGTGCTCGTCGCGGGGTTCGGCGCCATGCGCTACGCGCAATCCCGCGCCTACGTCATCTCCGAAAGCGGCTCCGTCGTGCTCTATCGCGGAGTCTCCGGCGATTTCGCCGGAGTATCGCTGCGCTGGCTCGAAGAGGAAACGACCATCACCGCGCGCGCGCTGGGTCCGGTGACCTCCGCCCGCCTTCTGCAGGGAGTGCCGGTCGACGGGGTCGCCGCAGGGATGGCGCTTCTCGACGAGTACCGCGCGCAGGTCGCCACCGAACCCCCGTCCTTCTAGGGGACTCGATGCGAAGCCGCCGCAACACAGAACTCCTGCTCCTCCTCGCGGCCGCGCCGGCCGTGGTCCTGGTGTTCGCCCTCGTGCACGGACACGCGCAGTCCACTCTCACCGCCCGCGACTTCGCGGTACCCGTCGGACTGATCGCAGCTTTCGCCGCCGCCCACCTCGCGATACGCCGCCTGGCGCCCGCCTCCGATCCGGTGCTCCTACCGATCGTTGCCGTGCTCTCGGGCATCGGCCTGGCAGTCGTCACCCGTCTCGACTCAACGCTCGCAGCAAGCCAGGTTGTTTGGGTGTTCGGCGGCGTTGCCGCAATGGTGGCCACACTCGTTGCGGTTCCCTCGCTCGAGCGAATCGCGCGTTACAAGTACACCGTCATGCTTTCGGGCCTGGTGCTTCTGCTTCTGCCCGCGTTCGTCGGCCGAGAGGTCAACGGCGCCAAGCTTTGGCTGCGCATCGGAAGCCTGTCCTTCCAGCCCGCCGAGATCGCCAAGGTGCTCATCGTGCTCTTCCTTGCCGCCTACCTCGCCGAGAACCGCGAGGTGCTGTCGGTCTCCACCCGACGCGTCCTTGGCATGTGGCTTCCGCCTGCGCGGCAGCTCGGACCCCTCGTGATGATGTGGGCGATCTCGCTCGTCGTGCTGGTATTTGAGAAGGACCTTGGCTCGAGCCTGCTGTTCTTCGGCCTGTTCCTTGTGATCGTATACGTCGCCACGGGTCGCGTGGCCTACGTGTTGGTCGGCATCGTGCTGTTCGCGATCGGCGCTACGGGCGCCTACTTCGCGTTCGGCCACGTACAGACGCGCGTCGCGATCTGGCTCGACCCCTTCGCCGATGCTGCAGGCCAAGGCTACCAACTCGTCCAGTCGCTGTTCGCTCTGGCGGCGGGACGTATGACGGGGGTCGGCATTGGCCGAGGATTCCCCGGGCGTATCCCCTTCGTCGAGACCGACTTCATCTTCGCCGTCATCGGGGAGGAACTCGGTCTGCTCGGCGGTGCCGCGCTCATCATCGCCTACCTGGTGTTCTGTATGCGTGGACTTGCCACCGCGGCAAGAGCTCGCTCCGACATGGCCGCTTTCGTGGCCGTCGGCCTCGTGGGCGTGTTCGCTCTGCAGACCTTCGTCATCATCGGCGGTGTGACCCGGCTCATCCCGCTCACCGGAATCACACTGCCGTTCGTCTCCTACGGCGGCTCCTCGGTGCTGTCGAACTTCATCCTGCTCGCGCTGCTGCTCCGCGCCGGCGACGCAGGTACCGGTCGCGAGACGGCGCTGACGACGGCCGATCCTCACGGCGTGCTCGGGCGCGTCGCGCTTTCGCGCAGGCTCTCGCACACGGCCGCAGCCATCTCGCTGCTCATGGTCGCGCTCGTCGCCAACCTCACCTGGGTGCAGGTCATCAGCGCCGACGCGCTCGCTGCCAACCCGGCCAACACCCGGGGACTGGCGGAGGAGCAGCGCTCACCACGCGGAACGATCACGACTTCCGACGGCGTCGTGCTTGCCGACGTGGCCAAGGAGGGCTCGCGCTACAGGCGCGTCTACCCTGAAGGTGACCTCGCGTCGCACGTCCTTGGCTATCACAGCCTGACGTACGGGCGGGCGGGCATCGAAGCCACGATGAACGAGGCTCTGACGGGCAAGCGGGAGTTCACGACCTTCCAGGACGCGATCGAGGCGGCGGCGGGGCTTCCGGTGCCCGGCAACGACGTGGTGCTCACCATCGACAGCGTGGTGCAGCGCGCGGCCGAGGAGGCTCTCGGGAAGACGCGGGGCGCATGTGTGGCGATCGATCCGCGCACGGGCGCGGTGCTCGCTATGGCGTCGAACCCGGGCTACTCTCCCGCCGAGGTCGACACGCGGTGGGAAGATCTCTCCTCGGCAGGGAGCGCACCACTGGTGAACCGCGCGACACAATCGCTGTACCCGCCGGGCTCGACCTTCAAGATCGTGACGCTGACCGGGGCGCTCGGCGCGGGCATCGCAACGCCCGAGAGCACGTTCTCCGGCAAGTCGCCGATGGAGATCGGGAACGCCCCGGTCACCAACTACGGCGGCACGAGCTACGGCACCGTGACTCTCTCGAGGGCCACCAACAGCTCGATCAACACCGTATACGCGCAGCTTGCGGTCGAGCTCGGAGCGCGTGAACTCGTTGCGCAGTCGGGCGCGTTCGGCTTTGGTGCCGTACCTCCACTCGAGATACCCGGCAAAGCCTCGCTGATGCCCGATCCGGGTGAGATGACGACGTGGGAGACGGCGTGGGCGGGCGACGGACAGCCGGTCGGCGAGCACGCGAGCCCGCCCGGGCCCCAGGCGACGATCACGCAGATGGCACTTATTGCCGCGGGAATCGCCAACAACGGCGTGGTCATGCGGCCGTACCTGATCGACCACATCGCCGATGAGGCCGGCCTCACGCTCTCGAGCACTTCACCGCAGCCATGGATGACCGCCACGGACCCATCGACCGCCGCAACCGTGCGCGCCATGATGATCGACGTGGTCAAACGCGGTTCCGGCGGCGGTGCGGCGATTCCTGGAGTGACCGTCGCGGGCAAGACCGGAACTGCCGAGGCAGGCAAGAGCCTCGAGACGCACGCGCTCTTCATCGCGTTCGCCCCTGCCGAAGATCCGCAGGTAGCGGTTGCGATCATCCTCGAGAATGCGGGCGTCGGCGGCAGGGTAGCGGCTCCAGCGGCTCGCAAGGTATTGGAGGCAGCGCTCAAGCGCTGAGAAAGGACCCGATGCAGGGAGCATCGGCACGGCGCTTTCGGTAGAATGTATCAGGCTGTAGTGGCGATTCGGCCTCTGGGTCCCACAAAGGGAGACGCACGTGGATGACATGGTGTTCGGCCGCAGGTACCGGGCGATCGAGAAGATCGGCTCCGGCGGCATGGCCGACGTCTACAAAGCCGTCGACGACGTCCTTGGCAGGACCGTCGCCGTCAAGGTGCTCCACGCGCGGTACGCCTCGGACCCCAACTTCGTGGCGAGGTTCCGCCAGGAAGCGCAGGCGGCGGCCAATCTCTCCAACCCCAGCATCGTCAACATCTACGACTGGGGCAACGACAACGAGACGTACTACATCGTCATGGAGTACGTGCGTGGAACCGATCTCAAGACGCTGGTGACCGACCGCGGACAGGTCGACCCCGTGAAGGCCGCCGAGTACGGCGCCCAGGTTTGCGCGGCGCTCTCCGTCGCTCACGGGTACGACATCATCCATCGCGACATCAAGCCGCACAACATCGTGCTCACCCCCGATGGCCAGGTCAAAGTCATGGACTTCGGCATCGCGCGGGCAGGCAATTCGAACATGACGCAGACCGGCTCGGTCCTTGGCACGGCGCACTACGTCAGCCCGGAGCAGGCCCAGGGCCGCAAGCTCGGCCCGGCGTCCGACCTCTACTCGCTCGGCGTCGTGCTCTACGAGCTCACAACCGGTCGCGTCCCCTTCGAGGCCGATTCGCCGGTCGCCGTAGCGCTCAAGCAGGTCAACGAGGACCCAACGCCGCCGCGCGAGATCAACCCGAACATCCCGCCGTCCATGGAGGCCGTCATCCTGCGCGCCATGGCAAAGTCGCCGTCGGAACGGTACGCCTCGGCCGAGGAGATGCGTCACGACCTCATGCGTGTCGCATCGGGTCGCATGGTCGAAGCCCCGGTGCGCGCAGGCGACGAGACCTCGGTGATGCCCGCCGTTGAGCGCGCCGAGCGACTCGGGGAGACCCGCGTGCGTCCGGTCCCTCGGCGTCGTCCCTGGTGGCCGTGGGCAGCTGCGGTCGCCGCGCTTGTGATCATCGGTCTCATCGCGGCGTACGTAGCGGGACTGATCGGCGGCCCCAGCGGCATCGTCGTGCCGGACCTGACCGGCATGACCGAGGAGCAAGCGGCCGAGGCGCTCACTGCGGTCGAGCTCACTCTGGGCGAGGTCACACCCAAGTTCAGCGAGGAACCGGCCGGGACGGTGATCTCGCAGTCACCGGAGCCCGAGACGAAGGTCGAGAAGGACTCCTCGGTCAACGTCGTCGTGTCGAAGGGTCGCGAGCTCTTCGAGATCCCCGACCTCACGGGCATGACCGAGAGCAACGCGATCAAGGAGCTCAAGAGCGCCGGCTTTGTGCTCGAGAACATCAAGCGTGAATTCAACACCGAGGAGCCCGCCGACACGGTGTTCGACCAGACCCCGGCGGCAGGCGAGATGCATCCGGCAGGGATGACCATCTTGCTCTTTGTGAGCAAGGGCACGGAGCTCAAGAAGGTCCCGACCGTCACCGGCATGAAGACTTCGGATGCCAAGGCGGCGCTCGAAGCCGAGGGCTTCAAGGTCAAGGTAAACGAGGAGTACAGCGAGACGATCGCCAAGGGGAGGGTCATCCGCCAGACGCCCGAGGGCGGCGTGTCGATCGACGCGGGAGAGACCGTCACGATCACCGTCTCCAAGGGCACCGATATGATTCCTGTGCCTGAGATCATCGGCAAGACCGAGCACGAGGCCAAGAAGATGCTGAAGGACGCGGGCTTCGACGCCCTCGTGAACTATCAGATAAGCCCGGACGATGGCCTCGTGCTGACCTCGGATCCCATACCGGGAGCAACCGCCAAGCGCGGCTCAACAGTCACGATCTGGGTCGGCCAGGCACCTGTACCGGGACCGTAGCCCAATCGATCCATCTGCCGCGCCCATCGGGGGAAGGATGGCGACCATGACCAGGCTTCAGCGTCTCTGCGTAGGGGCTCTCGCAGCCGCGCTCGTTCTCGCCGCGCTTCCCGCCTGCAAGAAGACACCTGCCGAGGAGCCCTCCCCGGCGAGAGAGTCGGCCAGCATAACCGCGTCGGGCTGGGCGGCTGCAACATCGACGCCGGAACCCGCCACGGCCACCGGCGAGATCACCACGCCCAAGACCGGCACCGCACTGCGCACCGCTCTCATGGATGCCGCCCGCGCCAAGCTCGGAACGAAATCGCAATTCTACGTCTACCAGCTCTTCGTCCAGGGCAACACCGCCCTCGGTGACATCGAAACGGTGGACGGTGGCGTGCGCTCCTTCGTCGCGTGGTCGGGCCCCGTGTGGGAAGCCGAATGGAGCGCGACCTACGGCTCGCACGGCGCAAGCACCGGCGACGCTCGCACGACACTCCCCTCTCTCTCCGACGAGCTGCTGCGCACGCTGAACTGGGATATGCCCAAACCGGCACCTGCCGCTGCAATGAAAGCCAGCCTGTCCGACGAGGTCGTGAAGTGGTCGAGCAAGCTGATGTCAGGTGCGGGTGCCCCCTACAAGATCGCGGTCGTCAAGGTGGCCCAGGCCAACGACGGCACGTGGTGGGGCCGCGCTATCGTCCAGCCGATGCCGGGTGGCGGCAACGCGTACGAACCCCTCAACTTCTGGTGCAGCTACGTCGGTGCCGAGTGGACCGGACAGGCGCAGGACCCTGAGCCCCCCGCGCCTATGACGTACTTCCCGTCAGACGTGATCGACGAGCTGTTCTGATGCCCGACGAGATACATCTGGTACCGGTGTGGCTCGCCGAACCATTCGTGCTGCTCCGCGAGTTCATCCAGGAGGCGCTTGATCTCACTCTCGTGACGATCGGCGGCATCGAGACGATGGCTGTCCTGCCCTTCCTCCTCGACGACGCCGAGGCCAGTGCAGGAATCGCCGAGGACGGCTTCGACCGAGCCTACCTGAGCGCGCTCAGCTCGGTGCTTCCACTGGCCCAGCGCGAGCGTGACAGCGACTACCGGCTCACGCGCGGACACGCGGTCATAACATTGTGGGCGGCGCTGGAGACCTGGCGCGACGATCTCGTCGTGACCTGGCTGCTGCGGGTGCAGCCCGAGCTCCTTGGCGAGGAGACGGACGTGGAGCCCGATGACCTCGAAACGGCGGCGCGTGTCCGGCTTCGCAACTGGAACCGGGAACTGCGGGCCAACGGCGTCGAGGTGTTCGAACACATCTTCGCCAAGGTCGGGCTCGACGGAAATGTGCCGGATGAGACGGCGGAGGCATTGCTTGAGATGCGGCAGATCCGGCACGTGTACGCTCACGGAGGCGGTCGCGCCGATGCCACCTTCCTGGAGCGATGTCCGTGCTTCGAGGTCGCGCCCGGCGAACTGGTGCCGGTGTCGGATTCGCAATTCACGCGCTATGTCCGCGCCAGCCGCGCCTACACCGACCTCGTGATGTGTCGCGCGATCGCTTCGCTTGGGATCCAGTAGCGAGCCGTTCTTCCGCGGCTCTCCAAGAGCGCGACGACGGCCTGCCACCTGCAGAGGGTATGATGCGGAGAAGGGAAGTCGGCGCGCCATGGACGGACGCGCGCTCAAAGGAGTCCTGCCCATGTCGCCTGCACGCAGCGAGATACCAAAGGTCCAGCGACCCAGACGAGCCCCCTACTTCCTGAGTTTCGTGTTCATCGCAGCCTGCGTTGTCGGCGCTGCAACGTGGTACTACGCTGCGCAACGAGGTGAGGTCCAGCGACGGGCCTTCAACGAGATGGAGACGATCGCCGAACTCAAGGCGCAGAGCGTGTCCAAGCTCATGGGGAGATACGGAAGCCAGCTGCGCAGAACCGCACGCAGTTCCTACTTCGACGAAGAAGCTCGACTCTACATCGCAGGAGAGCGTGCGCCTTCATCGACCCAGGCAATGCGCGCGCGGCTGGATCTCGACCTGGGCGAGGGCGGCTTCTACGACATGGCCCTACTTGACCGCGAAGGTGGCGTGCTCGTAAGCGCCACACGCGGAGGCGACATGGTTCTTGCCCCGCAGGACCATGCCCTCGTGGCCTCTGCCGCCACCCCAGATGAGATCAAGTCGAGCAGCCTCTATCTCGACGCTCAGGGTCGCCCCATGATTGACCTCATCGCTCCCATCCCCCCCGATCCGGATTCGGAAGACGGCGAGCCACCCGGATTCGTGCTCGCCCGCGTGGATCCAGCCGAGGAGCTCTATCCGACGCTTCTCACGTGGCCCGTACCCAGCGAGACCGGAGAGACGCTGCTGGTACGGCGCGACGGAGACCAGATCGCGTACCTGAGCGAGCTCAGGCACCGCAAGGGAACCGTCCTCAAGCTCGCGCTGCCTGTCACTGTCGAAGCACTGCCGGCAGCGCGCGCGGTCCTTGGCGACTTGGCCCCGGCGGAAGGGACAGACTACCGCGGCGAACACGTCATCGCTGCGTCAGGAGCAGTGTCCGACCTGCCATGGTGGGTGATCGCAAAGGTTGACGCGGCCGAAGTCTACGGGCCTTTGCGCACCCTCGGGATTACTACCGTGCTTATCGTGACCGGCCTGACGCTCACCGCCGGGGCAACCACGAGTTGGCTGTGGAACCGCCAAAACACGCGGTCCTACCAGTCTCTTCTCGAATCAGAGGGAGCCCGGGCCCACGCGGAGGATGCGCTTGCAGAGAGCGAGGAGCGGTACCGCCTCGCGGTGGAGTCGACCTCCGACGCTCTTTGGGACCTCGACGTCTCCACGGGCAACATGGTCGTCAGCTCCCGCTACTACACGATGCTCGGGTACGAGCCCGATGAGTGGCCGCCCACGATGGATGCGTGGCGTGGGCTCGTCCACTCCGAGGATCTGGCCTACGCGGAGAGCGCTCTCGAAACACTCTCCCGGGGAGCGTCGTTCGTCGCGGTCGAGTTCCGGCTGCGCGAGCAAGGTGGTGCTTGGCGGTGGGTTCTGTTGCGCGCCAGCGTGGTCGAGCGCCGCGAGGACGGGACACCCGTGCGAATCATCGGCACGCATGCCGATATCTCGGAACGCAAGGCGCAGGAAGATGAGCTGGCCCAGCATCGCACGCAACTCAAAGGCCTGGTGAGGCAGCGGACCGAGGAACTCGAAGCGGCAATGGAGCAACTGCAGGCTGCCAACGAAGAGCTGGCGGCGGTGAACGAGGAGCTCGATTCCTCAAACTCAGAGCTCGATTCGGCGAACGATGAGCTCCAGACATCCAACGCGGAACTCGAACGACTGAATGCCGAGCTGAAGCAGGCGAATCAGGCGAAGAGCTCGTCCCTTGCCAACATGAGTCACGAACTGCGCACTCCGCTCAACTCGATCCTCGGCTTCACGGGTATCATTCTCCAGGGCTTGGCCGGACCGCTCACCGACGAGCAGCACAAACAGCTTGAGATGGTCCAACATTCGGGCAGGCACCTTCTGGCGCTCATCAACGACATCCTCGACCTGCAGCGGGTCGAGGCAGGACTCACGATCGCCCATTCCCGGGATTGCATGGTCCACGACCTGGTCGTTTCCCTCGTCGACACGATTCGCCCTCTCGCCGAGGAGAAGGGGCTCGAGGTCCAGATCGACCTCTCCGACGCCCCCGAGCACATGGTTGTCGACAGCCGGGGCCTGGAGCAGATCCTGCTCAACCTCCTCGGAAACGCGGTCAAGTTCACCGAACGCGGCGAGATCGGCTTGAGGGTGTGGTCGATCGATTCCCTCGTTCGCTTCGCGGTGTGCGACACGGGCCCGGGCATACCCGTCGAGAAGCAGGACGCGGTCTTCGGCGAGTTCATCCAGCTGCCCT
This sequence comes from Actinomycetota bacterium, assembly GCA_030682655.1. NCBI lineage: Bacteria > Bacillati > Actinomycetota > Actinomycetota bacterium. Next base: position 42,602 of record JAUXNU010000100.1, read on the forward strand.
CCGACGATGAACTCAGCCCGACAGGCACCGGTTTGGGTCTGTCGGTTTCCCGGCATCTGGCAAGAGACCTCGGCGGTCGGGTCGAGCTGGAGAGCACGCCTGGCGAGGGCTCGACGTTCACGCTGGTGCTGCCGCTCCAAGCCGATGAGGGCCACAGAGTGCGCGCCTAGCGCTCCGCACGACCTCTCGAAAGTGCGGGACTCTCTCGCTACCGCTCATCCTCCGCGAAGATGTCGATGTAGGACGTGTATCGGAACCTTCGGTTCCTGGCCCGCCCTGTCGTCTCGTTGAGCAGATCATGCTCCACGAACTTCGACATCAGGCTGCTGGCTGCCGGATAGCTGACGTCCGTCATCCGCGCAATCTCGTTCACTGATACGTAAGGCCGAGTGTACAACCGCTCGAGCACCATGAGGGCGTTGCCCACAACCCGCCCGAACTGATCGACAATGAGTGAGCGATGCTCCTCGCGAAGGGCCACGATGCGGCGAGCGGTCTCGGTCGCCTCCCTCGATACCTCCGCCATGCCTCTCAGGAAGAATTTGAGCCAGCTCTCCCAGTCTCCCTCGTCTCGAATGCTCTGAAGGAGTTCGTAATACATCACACGGTGCCGTTTGAAGTAGTGGGAGATGTACAAGACGGGTTTGATCAACGTTCCTCTCTCACACAGCAGGAAGGTGATCAGTAGTCGACCCACCCTTCCGTTGCCATCAAGGAACGGGTGGATGGTCTCGAACTGCGCGTGCGCCAGCCCGATTCTGATGAGCGCCGGGATCGGGTCTCCCGAGTGCAGGAACCTCTCGAAATCCGCGAGCGCCGAGGATAGCTCGTGAACGGGCGGCGGAACGAACGATGCTTCTCGAAGAGTCGCACCGCCACCGCCAATCCAGTTCTGCGTCGAACGCAGTTCGCCGGGATGCTTCTCGGCCCCTCGGACATCCCGCAGTAGGCGCTGGTGTATCTCCCGTAGAAGCCGCGTGGACACGGGCAGGTCTGCCAGACGCGCAAGGCCATGGTTCATGGCATCTACGTAGTTCAGCACCTCGTCAACATCACGCGGACGTGTCGGGTCGGTTATGGCCGCCTCGGCCTCGAGCACATCGTTCAGGGAGCTCTGCGTCCCCTCAATCTGACTCGAAAGGACTGCTTCCTTTCGTACGTACATGAAGACGAAGATCTCCGGGTCCGGCAAGGTCTGTATCGAACCATCCAGGCGGCCCAGTGCGCGATCTGCATCCGACAACAAGGCGACCATCTCATCGTCCATCTTGATGGGCGGATGAGGTGGCAGAGGCGCCGGAATGAACGCGAGGTAGCCTTGCGGTTGGCGAACGTAGCGCCCGGCTCGGTATCTCGTCTCAGTCATCGACATCCCTCTTTGTCTTGCTAAATGCTAGATTGAATATAGACAGTATCGTGATTCTTGGCAAAGGCTAGGTTGAATAGCGGCCACTTCGTTGTCGACAAGTCAATAGTGCCTTGAACATACGCGTGAAGCCACGGTACCGTGAGAGCCGCTCAGATCCCGCCCGGTCGGCTGGTGACAGCTGCTATACGACTACTCGAACCGCTCGCGGAGCCCTCCGGCTTGTCGGGTCTGAGTGCACTTCCCTTGGGCGTCGTGGCAGGTGTAGCCTTCGCGTATGGGTCCACTGCCGATACGGCATTGCGGCGCTGTCGTGGTCTTTCGCCAAGGAGGCTAGTCGTGCTGAAGAGAAGCATAGAACTCATCCGTGACGGAGAACCCCAGGTGCTGCTTACCTGGCACAAGCCCGACGGGGAGGGTGGGACCATTCCTATTGCCATGGAGTTCTCGGATGCTGTCGACGAGGAAACGCGGCAGCGAATCATCCACGTCTGTGAACGCCCCATCAATGTGCTCGAGAACGGCAGGCCGACCAAGGCCCTCTCCGGAAGCTCCAGGCATTTCCTTAATCTGCCAAAGCTTCTGGCGCGGTTGGGTTTCCGGGTCCGGGTCTGCTGATCCGCCACCGCCCCGGGGACGCAAACACCAAGACAAGCCGAGGAGATGAAGTCGATGCCCGCGCGCTTCATGTACACGCCAGTGCTCCCCCCGTTTGCGGGAGCTGGCCAGGACGAGTCGGTCGTATCCGGATACGCGGAGAGGCTCGAGACGATGGGCGGCATCCGCCGGGGCGCGGAGGACTACGAGGACCGATTGCCGCTGCTTCTGCTGATCGCCACGGGCGGCACCGAGGGAGCGGCACTGGAGTTGCACGAACGGCGCGAGGCGAGCGTCCTCGGTGAGCCCGTGTTGCTCGTCGCCCATCCCGGCAACAACTCCCTGCCCGCAGCACTCGAGATACTCGCGCGCCTGCAGCAGGACGGGACAGCCGGGCGCATCGTCTACCTGCGCGGAGTCGGCGACGAGGGTGGCTGGGCGGCACTCGACCGCACGGTTCACGACGCGGTTGTCCGCGCCGCACTCCACGAAGCACGCCTCGGGATGGTGGGGACGCCCTCGGACTGGCTCGTGGCAAGCTCACCGGCACCCTCGGTCGTCACGAACATGTGGGGACCAGAGATCGTGGCAGTCGCAATGGAGGAGCTGACCGCGGCGATCGAGGCAGTCGGTGAGGAGGTGGCGGCGGCGGGTGCGACATCGCTCACGAGCGGCGCGACCGCCTGCGCGGAGCCCACCACCGCCGATCTGACAGAGGTCGCCCGCGTGCATGCTGGGCTGCGCAACATCGTCGAAGCGCGCCGACTCGACGCACTCACGGTGCGCTGCTTCGACCTCGTTCTGCAGCGCGGCACGAGCGGTTGCTTCGCGCTCTCCGAACTCACCGACACGGGCGTGATCGCCGGTTGCGAGGGCGACGTCGTGAGCACGGTCGGGATGCTGTGGGCGAGCCTGCTCACCGGCGAGGTGCCGTGGATGGCCAACCCCTCCGACCTCGACGAGGCGGCCAACGCACTGTGGCTGGCACATTGCACGGTCCCGCGGAAGCTGGTCGAGAGCTACTCCCTGCGCTCGCACTTCGAATCCGGCCTCGGTGTCGGCATCCAGGGCACGCTGCCGAAGGGTCCCGTCACGCTGCTGCGCATCGGCGGCGCGCTGATGGACGAACTCTGGCTTGCCGAGGGCGATCTCACCGACGTCGGCGCCAAACCGAACCTCTGTCGCACGCAGGCGCGCATCGCACTCTCCCGCGGCAACGTGCGAGACCTGCTCACCGCGCCGCTCGGAAACCATATCGTGATGGTGCGGGGTCATCACGCGGACCGGCTCGCCCAGTGGTGGGAGACGATGCTCTGAGCGTGGTCCGCAGGGGGTTCCGGGGACCGGTTGGGCTGATTGCCGGGCGATGATATCCTTACTCAGCCCTGCGAGTTCGATCGATCGGGATGGCTTGCAGGAAGAACGCCCTCGTAGCTCAGGGGATAGAGCACAGGTTTCCTAAACCTGGTGTCGCAGGTTCGAATCCTGCCGGGGGCACCAACGAAACACCGAGGTCGGCGGGGGAATCGCTCCCCGCCCCTCGTGCTTCATCGACGCGGTGTCTCGCGCTGCTGCGGAAATGCTGCGGAGCCAGTCACCCGCAAGAGCCTGGTTCACTGACTCCTCGTGCTCATCGTCGAGGCTATCAGTAGTTCGGTAAGATGATAGAACTCTGAGACTTGGAGTGTTTGCCCTGCTCAGGGGCCCAGACGAAGTGTCCGCCAATCTCAATCGTCTGACTGACTTGGCCACTATCAACTTGTACTTCAACTGATAGAACACTGATAGTTTAGACGTCTCCGCAGTTCACAGAACTTCTGGAAACCTCACTTGCCCGTGACCCTCTAGATCACTTAGGGACATGGCTGCCACGTATCAGTTCACGAAGGTTGGATGCGGGCGTGAATACGAACTGCCGCCCGCTCTTCTTCTTGGTCAGATAGACGCTATCAGCCAGTGCGTACAAGTCGGAACGAGAGGTCGCATAAGCGACATCATGTGATGACGCATGGGATTCGATTGTCACCTGCACACTGGGGTCCTTGAGTGCACGAATCAACACGGCCCGTTGACGATGATTGAGTGTGACATCTCTCTTCAAAGACCTCTGCAAGCGTTCGTCTTCTTCGCTCTTGCGACCGATATACTCGTGTAACTCAGTGATGGACTGCTCGATCGCGTGGAGGTTGAACGTCACGAAGTAGGTCACGTCGCAATCATCCTGCTCCGAGTAGAGATAGGCTCTATCGTACTGCCCTCGTCTCCCGAGAATCACCCGCGAAATCGCCAGGTACTCGAACAACCAGTACCCCTGCTTCAGCACGAATAGGTAGAACAGGGCACGTGCTGTTCGCCCGTTTCCGTCAACGAACGGATGCAGATAGGCTAACCAGAAGTGGAGAGCGATAGCCTTGAGTACTGGGTACTCGAAGTCCCCAGACTCGTTGTTTGCGTAGTCGCACAACGCCTGGAGTTGCGCGGGTATCTGGGAGGCTTCTGGGGGGGTGTGCAGAATCTCCAGTCTAATCTCGTCGGCCACCACGACATCGTCCTCACGAGTGCGGTAGCGGCCCGAGTCCTCGGGGTGCTCCAACGTTCCCTCGGTCATGAATGCTTGCAGTTCGCACAGCAATTGCGGAGTTATCGGCTTGTCGCGATAGCCCTTCATCTTCTGGATGGTCTTGTAGTTGTTCAGAATCATCCGCTCAGCGTGGTCGGCTGGCTCTCTGCCCGTTCGCAGCATGTCTTTCGCCACGCGAGTGGTCGTTGAAGCACCTTCGATTTGGCTAGAAGCAATTGCCTCCTCCATGAGCGAGTTCACGATGAAGCGCTTCTGGTTCTCGGCTGGAATACCCTCGCTCTCCATCGTGACAGTGCCGCCGGCCCTTTGGTCGATGACGTGCAAGCACCTCAGGACTTCAGGAGTAAGCGAGTAGGAGAACACGTGGCCATGCGCGTCGACAACAGGTGTGTCGCGCCTGTCTAGTGCTCGGCTCAGTTTCAGAAGGAACCACGCAAGGTTGTGGTCTAGACCCTTTGGTATGGGGAGATGCTTGAACTTGTCCCAGTACAGGTAGTCGCTGTTCGCCTTCCGTAATACGTCTCGCACCAAAGGATTCTGAGCTAGGCCCATGACCTCGCTCAGGTTGAGAGTGGTCTTCGCAAGGTCAACTCTGGGGGCGGGTTCAAGCGTCTTCTTCTTCACACGGACTCCTAAGTATCAATCGCACGCCTAACTGATAGTAACACTCTAAGGACGCTATGCATAACAACATGAACGAGTCAACGTGTTGGGATGCCGCGCGGCGAGAGGCTGTAGTTCCATTCTCCGTGGAAGTCGCTGCGCTCGATGGCCAGGGAGTCCATCTCCTTGTCGGTGACCTTCCTGCCG